>DAOSWV010000001.1 GCA_035380125.1 Oscillospiraceae bacterium | reverse complement strand
TAGGGCTTTGCCCGTCTATGAAAAACCCCCGGTTTTACCGGGGGATATTTATTGTGCAAAAAAAAAGTGCCATGAGGGCACAAAATAAGGGGTTAAAAGAGAGGGAGATAAACGAACAGCGGCTGCAAAGCAGCCGTGGTCAAAAAACCGACCAAACTGTTCTTGTTTATAATACCACAGTCTTCACAAATTGTCCATACTTCATCCCTTGATTTTGGAAAACTTTCATGTTTTTGGTTGCGCTGCCAAATCCGACTAAGCCTTTTTGTGCAAGATGACTATCGGGCATCTTTAAAAAATCCCTGTAAGAGGTTTCGGCACTCTTCTTCCAACACGCCGGTCTCGATTCGGATTTGTCCTGAAAACGGCATCGCAAATATGTTGCATATCGAACCACAACAGCCGGTCCTGTCTTCCCTTGTACCGATGACAACGCGTTCAATACGGGCATTCACCGCCGCACCGGCACACATCGCACAAGGTTCCAACGTCACATACAGCGTACAGCCTGTCAGCCGCCAGTCGCCGATGGTTTTACCAGCTTCCCGAATAGCCTCGATCTCGGCGTGCGCCGTAGGGTCGTTTTTACTCTGACAACGGTTTTGCCCGCGCCCGATGACCTTCCCTTCTTTCACGACAACAGCACCCACCGGTACGTCACCGCACTGCGCGGCAGACAGAGCCGAAGCGAGCGCCGCTTTCATGAATTCAAAGTCACAGGAGGTCGGCATACTGGACGATACTGTTGACCCAATCCTGCACCAGGGTCGTCATAAAAAAGGCGGTAAGGGCCATCAATACAATACTGATGATGATTGTGGGCGCTTTGAAAAAGATACCATAGCCCTTTTTCTTCCCGGACAGTTCATACGGCTGACGCTCGTTTTTGAATGCGGCGCTTTTTTTGGCCGTCGCTGCCACAAATATCGCGGCTGCTGCTCCCAACAGGAAAAATGCACCCCAGGCAATATAAGTGGCTACATCTCCGGCCTGATCACCAAATCTTTCTGCCACAATATTCAAGCCGAATGCGACCATGTTGTTGATCAAATGCAGCAGTACAGGCGTCCAGAGTGAACCGGTATAAACCGCCGCCGCACCGAGCACTAACCCGAATAAAAAGGCGAACGGGATTTGATAAGTATTGCCATGGATCAGACCGAACATCAGCGCAGAAGTAACAATTGCAAACGTATTTCCGTATCTGCGTAAAATCTGTAAAATCACACCCCGGAATGCGAATTCTTCGAAAATTGCCGCTAATAAGGATGTGCAAATAAATTGAACAATCAACGCACCTGTATCCGTAACCGGCGAAAACGCCGCGTCCAGCAGCGGTTGATAGGTGTCAAGCTTGACCAATGACAGCAACTGATCAAAATAACCGGCGGCAAACTGTAAAACGGGTATGCAACCGATGCCCATCAGGATGACCGGCCAGAAAGTATGGGGTTTGGGTATCTCCGCCGAAATTAATTCGGTTTTATCGCGCTTTGAGACAAAAAATAAAATAAAAAACGGAATTCCCATACTGAGAACATACACGAATGTCTGTATCAGTTGATCCGTGAGTTGACTAACCGATACAAGCGAAGGAATAGCGGCAATCACACCGAGAATGTTTTGCACCGCCAAAAAGATTAACAATGCCATACCGACCAAAATTGCATCCTTGCGCAGGAAATATTTTTTCCACTGCTGCTGAAGATCAAAATCCATATCCTCGGGGAGTTTTTTGTAAAATTCTCTTTTATAATCTTCCATATACTTTTTTATCTCCGTTTCATGCCGCTTTACGTGCTTTCTCAAACAAGGTCATTATACTATGAAAGCCGGTTGAATGCAAGAAATTTCTATTTATGTTTATCTGTACGAAAAAGGGGCGGAAAACCCGCCCCTTCGTTTTTTGTATTTGATTAGCCCTTAATGGAGCCCTTAAGCATACCGGCTGCAAAATACTTCTGCATGAACGGATACAGGATCAGAATCGGCAGGAACGAGACAATTGTCATCGCGGCACCGAGTGCGTCAGGGTTCAATGAACCGGCGCTGACATCGGTGATGCCCATTGCTTCCAACTGATCGTTCAGTTCGTTGATACGGGTCGGACCGAAGTTTTCAAACAGAATCTCACGGATTTTAACCGGGAAGGTACGCATTTCGGGTTGGCTGTTGTAGAGGATGGAGCTCATGTAGGAGTTCCAATAACCAACAGCGGTGAACAATGTGGTCGCCGAGAGAACCGATTTGGACAGCGGAAGCATGATCTTGGTGAAGACCGTGAATTCACCGGCGCCGTCGATCTTTGCCGCTTCAAGTAATGATTTCGGCAATCCCCAGAAATAGTTTCTTATAATAACCATGTTCAATGCGCTGAGCATACCGGGGATAATCAAAACGCTGTATGTATTGAACCAGCCGAGTGCTTTGATCAACAGGAAGGCGGCAACCATACCGCCATGTACGAACATGGGAATGACGATCAGGAAATAGACCATATTAATCATACCGGGCAGATCACGTTTGGACAGTGCATAAGCGCCCATTGAGTTGAATACCAGCGCTCCTGCCGCACCGACCACAGTAATCAGAATACTGTTCAGGAACGGCCGGTAAACCGAATAGTCCATAAAAATCATCTGATAGAACATCGTGGTGAACTGGCGCGGGAAAATTGAAAGGTCGATGGTTGGTGCGGCCATATCCAGGGATGTCTTGATGACAAACAGCACCGGGAAGATAAAGAGAGCAGTGAGTATACCCATCAGAATGTTGTTGAATACGCCGAATGCTTTTTCGCCTTTTGAACGTAACATTGTATTTCACCCTCCCCTTAGAATATTCCGCGTCCGTCGTCGGACAGCTTTTTAGCGGTCTCGTTGACGATGATGGTCATGATTGCGCCGAACGCAGTCTTAAATAAGCTCATCGCCGAAGACAGACCGAAGTTTCCGCCTCCGGAACCGAATGCCGTGTAATAAACCAATGTGTCTAAAACGAGTGAAACCTCTCTGTTTGATACGTTATACAAAATAAACATCGCGTCGAACAAGTCGAGAATACTCTTGAAAGACATGATCAATATCAGGAGTATGATACCTTTTAAAGCCGGGAGGGTAACATGCCAAGTCTGACGCCATCTGCCTGCACCGTCGATCGCTGCCGCTTCATATAATGTGTGATCGATTGAGGCCATCGTAGCCAAGTACAGAATTGTGCCCCAGCCCACACTCTTCCAAAGTGAAAGAAGAACGTACATGAACGGGAACCATCGAGGATCGCCCAGAAAATAGATCTCGGTGCCGCCCAATGTTTTGATTAAGCTATTGACCCAACCGTAATCGGGGTCGAGCAGGATTTTAAAGATACCGCTGATGACAATCCAGTTGATGAAGTGCGGGATCGTGGTCATCGTTTGAACGGCTTTTTTATAGCCTTGCGCGCGCATCTCGTTAAACAACAGAGCGAGAATGATCGGCGCCGGGAAATTGATGACATAGCCTAGTGCGGCGTACATAACGTTGTTTCGCAGAGCCAACGGGAAATCGGACATTCTCATCAATGAAACCAGATTTTCCAACCCGGTCCAAGCCTTGAAGCCTGCAGCTGACGTATATTCGCAAAACGAGGTTATCATACCGGGCATCGGGACATATGTAAAGATCACATACATCAATATCGCAGGTAAGATCATCAGGTAGACGATCAGATCCTGCGGTGAAAGCCCCCATGGCCTCGGTTCTACTTTTTGTAACGGGCTCCGGACCTCTTCGACTTCGGTGCGCGTTGCGACGCTCATAAAAAAAGGCACCACCTTTAAAAGTTATGGGAACATCGAACAGACATATGCCCTGTTCAACAATTCTTATTCATTATAACCGTTGTTTGTGTATTTTTAAATGATACTATCTTAACATTTATAGGACTATTCTAACATTTGGCCAATTTCGTGTCAAATTCGTGTATTTTTTTCTTTTTGTTTTGTAAAATTTCGGTTTTCTCTTAAGAATTTTAAAGAAAATAATTTGTGCAATTCGTTATATTGCACAAATTAATTAAAAATATTAGGCGTTTTATTGTTGATGAAAAACGCGAGATTTTGTGCATTATGCGCACTCATCACTCTGAACGCTGCCGGAACTGATTGGGAGAGACCCCATAGTACTTTTTGAAAATCCGAATGAAATATCCCGTATCATAATAATGCAGTTTTTCTGCAATCGCATAAATTTTGAGATTGGTTTCGAGTAGCAGCCTCTTGGCTTCCTGCATCTTGCAGTCGCAGACGTAATCGGTGAAAGCGATGCCTTCTGCCTGTTTAAATATTTTCGACAGATAATTCGGGTGAATACCGAGGTATTCCGCTACATTTACCAATGAAAAGCTCTCGTAAACCATATCTTGAATATAGCGTTTGGCACGCTGAACCAACGCCACCTGTGAACGGTTGGATTCACCGCCGGAAGAGACCACAATCTCGTTTTTTCCGTACATATCCGAGTTCCGAATCATGTCCAGAAGTGTTCTGTAAGCCGGGAAAAATTCGACTTTACCGTTAAATCGTTCCGAAATAAAAACCGACATCGAGATACCGTTTTCATTGAAGATCGATTTGATTTCATTGAATCGGGATCGGAGCAAATCTTCATTCAGCGAACCGCTGTTGATCACTGCGGTCAACCGCCCGCCAAAAAACATGAACACGATATTAAAACCGGAAAAATCCCGTTTAATCCGTTCGGCCAGATAACTGTAGTAATATTCGGTGTTTGCGGCTTCATCAAGGCCGCCGAGTTCAAACGAACAAATTGCGCCGCCGGTGTAATCAAAGCCGAGGTCATAACGCTCTCTGAGCTGTACATAACGATCATCATTATCCCGTCCGAGCGCGGCAAAATCTTCGTTGAGTGAAAAAGAAAGATACTCCGAGATGCTCTTTTTGGGCAGCTCGATGGTTTTCAAGCCGAGAAAATACTTCTCACGCATCTCACGGACTTTTTGCAGCAAAGACATCTCGTCGACCGGCTTTTCGATATAGTCGTCGGCTTTGTACATAAACGACTGGCGCACCGCATCAAACGAACTGTCGCCCGAAAGCATAATGACTTTAATTCCGCCGTACTGCTGCTTGACAATCTTGAGAAGATCCGTTCCTAGCATATCGGGCAAATGCAGGTCCATAATACAGAGTTGGATGATGTGCTCTTCAAGACGAGTCAACGCTTCCTGAGAGTCGACCGCTTCGTAAATTGCAACACCTTCACCCGCCCTTTTACAGACACTGCGTACATGCGCACGGACGTTGATATCATCGTCCACAATCAGAATGTTAAACATCGTCTTCTTCCTCCCCTTCAAAGTCCTCCAGCTGGTGTACCACCGGCTGAGGTTTTTCGACCGCCATGGTAACCGTCACCTTTGTATATTTTCCCTGACGGCTTTTTATTTTTATCCCGTATTGATTGCCGTAATAAAGCTGTATCCGTTTTTGGGCGTTGACCAAACCGGACTCGCTGCGCGCATTCTCGTCAGCCAGCAATTGTTCGAATACTTCCAGCCGGTTTTTGTTGATACCCTTGCCATTATCGATGATCTCAAAAACGAGTTTTTCCTCCTCACGACGGGCACGGATCAGGATTATAAACTTTTTGCGCGAAGAATCAAAGCCGTGAACGACGGCGTTTTCCACGATCGTCTGTACAATCAAGTTAAGCATCTCAATGTCTTGGATATCATCCTGACTCTCGATTCTAAACTCAAAATTACTGTATTTAAACTCACAGATTTTTAAATACATCTCACAGCACAGCAAAACGTCTCCGACGCTGAGAAAGTCGTTGCCCTTGTTGAAGACCAATCGGTACATCTTTGACAGATATCCCGTGATTCTGTTGACGTCGACAATCTCGCCGGCATTGGCTTTATAGGCAATCGAGTCAAGCGTGTTATACAGGAAATGCGGATTGATCTGGCTCTGTAAAAATTTGAGCTCCATGCTCTTCATCAGCAGGTCTTTCTGATACGAGTCGTTGATGTTGGCCTTAATCTTGCGCACCATCATGTTGAAGACGCGGGTCACCTCGTCCCACTCGCGTTCTTCGAATTCTTTCTGAATGACGTCATAGTCGTTATTTTGAATCTTCTCAAGCCTGGAGACCAGATCCATGACCGGGTCATAGACCGTCTTGATAATCAAACTGCGGGCGAAAAAGATCCAAACGAGAATGTCGAGCACCAGACAAATGCCCGCAACCGCAAGGAACCGATACATCTCGCTGTAATAATTGGCTGCCGGTGCGGCATAGATCGCCTTGAGCGAACCGGAATTGTCGTTTTCGATATAGGTGAAATAACGGATTCCGTTTGCGGATACGATTTTTGTGCTGCCCGTCTTCTCATCGGCCAATGCTTTCATGAGGATACCGTTTGCGCCGTTCTCGGTGTCTGTGGAAAACAGCACCGTTCCGCCTTGTACCAGCGTTACAAACTCACCGTCGACCCCCGAGGTGTTGTTGTTCATCGCCGCACCGAAAAAGTCATCCGCGACTCGGAGATAGAGGTAAGCCTCTTTTGAAATCGTTCCGATCGCAGGCATTTTGTACATATAATAAACACTGGTCTTTCCGGTGAATTCGTCGGTGTAATTAAAAAACGTGTTCTCAATTGAAATAATGTATAAATTATATAGCGCATATTCCTTGCTGTTTGTGGAGTCATTGTCAAGGGAAACGCCCAGATAAGAGGATATTGAAATATATTCATCCGGAAAATACAACCCGGCCTCATCAAGCCGCGGATCGGCCACGGCCATCTGCAGCATATAGTATGCCCGATCCATCTGGGTATTTGAAGCCAACGGTTCCAACCGTAAATTATCCTGTGTGATATAATCAAAATCGACATTTCTGCCGATAATTTCGGCAAGATTGTCGGTATAAGCCTCTATGGAATCGACAAAATCAACCGTCGTTGAAAAGGCGTTTTCGATATGGCGTTTTGAACGCTCATTGATACTGCCGTAAACGAAAATATATCCGGCTGAAAGGAACAACAGTTGGACCAGGCAGATCAATATGACCACAAAGATCAACTTTCCCTTGAGTGTGGCTTTTTTAGCTTTGCTTTTTCCTCTTTTGCCGTTGTCCACGTTGTCCCTCCTCTCACATTGTGTCTACTGGTTTATTTTAATACATCGAGACAAAAATTTCAAGCAAAAAACATGCTTATTATTAAAAAATAGTAAAATTGTGATATAATAAATATATTGTCGAGACATACAAAAGACAGTTTACATAAATCGATAAAAGGAATATAATGATATTTAATAAGCAATCGGAGGTGTTGACTTGAAAGTCACATTTTTAGGCGCTGATCATGAAGTAACGGGCAGCTGCACCTATTTGGAGACCGCCGGAAAACGGTTTCTGGTGGACTGCGGTATGGAACAGGGTCCGAACGAATTTGAAAACCGTGAGATTCCGATTCCGGACGGTTCGCTCGATTTTATGTTGCTTACCCACGCGCATATCGACCATTCGGGGTTGATTCCCCTGCTGTATAAAAACGGTTTCCGCGGTAAAATTTACTGTTCCGCAGCCACAGCCGCTCTGTGCCGTATTATGCTGCGCGATTGTGCGCACATTCAGGAATTCGAGGCCGAATGGCGCAACCGGAAAGCCAAACGTGCCGACGACAAAACATTCGAACCGCTGTATACGATGGATGACGCCGAGGGTTCGCTGACTCTGTTTGAAACCTGTGACTATAACCAAACGGTAAAAATCTGCGACGGCGTCGAATTTATGCTAATTGACGCAGGCCATCTGCTCGGTTCGTCCAGTATCCGGCTGACGCTGACCGAAGCAGGCGAAACCAGAAGCATTGTTTTTTCCGGCGATATCGGCAACATCAATCAGCCGCTCGTCCGAGACCCGCAGTATCCTCCGGTATCCGATTATGTTGTTACAGAGTCGACTTACGGCGACCGTACCCACGAACCGCCGCCCGATTATGCTGTCGCACTGGCCGAGATCATCGACCGCACGTTTTCAAAAGGCGGCAATGTGGTCATCCCGTCGTTTGCGGTCGGCAGAACGCAGGAACTGCTGTATTTTATCCGCCGAATTAAGTCGGAAGGAATGACCAGATACCCGAATTTTAAGGTTTATTTAGACAGCCCCCTTGCAATTGAAGCGACGAATATTTTTAACAACACCGACCCGCTGTATTTTGATAAAGAGACCCGCGCCCTGCTTGATAAAGGCATTGACCCAATCAAGTTTGACGGTCTGAATACAGCCATCACCAGCGATGATTCAAAACAAATTAACTTTGACTCCGAACCCAAGGTTATCATCTCGGCCAGCGGCATGTGCGAAGCGGGTCGGATTCGGCACCATCTCAAACACAACCTCTGGCGCAAGGAGTGCAGTATCGTCTTTGTCGGATATCAGGCCGTCGGAACCCTCGGGCGAATTCTGCTCGACGGCGAAAAAGAGGTTAAACTCTTCGGCGAACAAATCGCCGTCAAAGCCGACATCATCAATATGCCCGGCATCAGCGGCCACGCCGACGAAAACGAACTGCTGAAATGGATTCAACATTATAATCCCGCGCCGAAAAAGGTCTTTGTCAATCATGGTGAGAACACTGTCTGTGAGGGTTATAAGGACAAGCTCCGCACGCTGGGTTTCAATGCCGACGCCCCCTACAGCGGTGCGACTTTCGATCTCCTGTCCGAGCAGTTCACCTATATCGCACAACCGGTGGAGATTGAGAAAAAGCGGCCCGCCGCTGTCTCGACGGTATTTGACCGACTTGTCAGCGCCGGAAAACGTCTGACAGCTTTGATTTCTTCGAAAAAAGGCATGTCGAACAAGGAACTGGCCAAATTTGCCGATCAGATCAACGCACTATCCGACAAGTGGGAACACTGAGCATATATTTAATCATCATTGCGAGGGGCTTCCGCCCTGCGGCAATCCAGATTCTTTTCTTTTGATTGTTTCTCCTCGCAAAGACAGAGCGTTATCTGTCCGAGATTTTCCGGTTGCACAAATCCCCGCATTGAAAAATGCGGGGATTTGTTTCGCTCAGAATGACAGATCGCTTCCTACGGTTAAGGCACAAATTTTTAAACGTTCAACCGACACCCGCAACGTCAAATCGAAAGAATCCGGTTCGCCGCTTCTTCCGGCATTATTTTTTCGCTTTCGATCTTCAGCAGGCAGGGCTCGTTATCAAAAATCCCGTGTTTGGCCTCAAGCATCTTTGCAAGCGGCGGAGGCAGCACACCGTTCGTCCTTGCGGCGAAACGGGTCTTGATCGTGTTCAAACCCGCCGTTACAACAACCCTTTTTGCGCTCTCCGGCAAAAATGCCAGATGCGGTTTTTCGGTGATCACATAGACGATATTGTCGCCGTTCACGGCTTGTGCAAGCAAAATCTTAAATTTTTGCACAGCTTCCGTTTCACTTTTTGCAAGGCGCAGATAGTCCTTGCCACTGTAAACGGTTGCATTCAGCTTTTCCTTTAATACAGCGGCAATGGTGCTTTTGCCCACGCAGCTTTCTCCGATCAGTGCGATCAGCATTTTATTTCCTCCGATTGTATGAAAACGGCGGCTTTTGTTGAAAAAGCCGCCGCTGTTTTTATAACATCTGAATATACTTTTTCAAATTGTCCAGACCGATCCGGAGCGCGTTGACCGGCTCTTCCATGCCCTCGAATTCGATTGATACATAACCGTCGTAGCCGTTGGCTTTGAGAATTTTCAAGCACTGCACGACCGGCACCACGCCATGGCCCAAAATCGCGCCGCGTATATAATTCTGAGCGCGGGTCTTAAACCACCCTTCACCGGGATCAGGTTCATTGCTGTTCTTAAAATGAAAATCCTTGACATGCGCGTGGAATGCGTAAGGTGCGTTGCGGCCGACCGCAAGTTCCGGGGCCTCATCGACACACATAAAATTGCCGATGTCGATGAGTTGGCCGAAATTGTCGTCGGCGACCGTATGGATCAGCTTTTCGACCCGAGAACTCTCCTGCACCAGCTGTCCGTGGTTTTCGATCATGGTCTTGATGCCCTTGGAAGCGGCATAACGGGTGACTTTGCGGCAGCCGTCGGCGATTTTAGCAACCTCGGTCTCGAAACCGCGGTAGCCGCGTGTGCCGTCTTTAAATCCGAAAGTCGCATCGTGGCGCATGGTTTTGACGCCCAGAATCGCCGCAAGATCAACCTGCTCAAACAGCCGTTCGGCCTCTTTGTCGATACTGTCGGCCTTTAAAAAGTCCGCGCCGGTGCAATAATTGATGATCGGAATGCCGACCGCTTTGGCCTCGGCCGCAAGCGCTTTGGCATAATCCGCGGCACTCTCGCCCTCACGCGGAGAAAGCCCCGAAAACTCGATGCCCTCAAAACCCATCTCCTTGGCCTTTTTGATACACTCGAACTGGTGCATACCGATTACTTTTGAAAAACTGTAACTGCTGACTGCCGTTTTCATTTTATCATCACCTCATGTCCGGTTTTGGCGGATTCGTAAGCCGCGTCGAGAATCTTCATCAGGGTCACACCGGCTTCTGCGGGTACGCGGCACTCGGTTTTGCCGAGCAGGCAGTCGACCCAGTGGTCGATTTCCTTTTGGAACAGCCCGTCAAAACTGAGCGCGGTCGGTTTTTTGAGTGAAATATCGCACATATAGCCGTTTTGTTCCGTGAAAATTTCGAGGGACGGGTCAAGCCGCGCACCGGCTTTGGTACCCATCAGCTGGATATCGCCGACGCCGTCCTTGATGTTCAGTGCAAAACTGGCCTCCAGCGCAATCACCGCACCGTTGTCGAAACGGATCAGCGCCGAGGCAAAATCCTCGACGTCGCAGATGTGTTTGCCTTTGGCGACATCCGACGCGCTGTAACCGACGCTATCCTTAACGCCCGGACGGTCGAAGAGTTTTTGGAAGGTGACCGCATAGACCGAGACCGGCTTCGGGCAGCCCATCAGGTAGCGCGCCAGATCGATGACGTGTACGCCCAGATCGATCAGCGGGCCGCCGCCGCTGCGGGATTTGTCGGCAAACCAGCCGCCGGGGTTGCCGTTGCGGCGCAAATAAGTCGCTTTGGCATAATAGATATCGCCGAAATAGCCGCTGTCGACAAAGTCCTTGAGGATATCGCAGTCATTTCCGAACCGGCGCACAAAGCCGATCATCAGCAGCTTGTTGTTCTTTTTGGCGGCGTCCGCCATGGCTTGCGCTTCAGCGGCGTTCATTGCCATCGGCTTTTCGCAGATGACATGTTTGCCCGCGTTTAAAGCCGCAATCGTGCAGGGCGCGTGCTGAGAATTCCAAGTCGTGACCGAAACCGCGTCGAGCTCTTTGAGCTTGAGCATCTCGTCTTTATCGGTAAAGAGACGGGTGACGCCGTATTTTTCACCCTTTGCCTTTAAACGCTCTTCGTTGATGTCGCAGAGTGCGTAGAGTTCAACGTTGGGGTTTTTCAGATAGCTTTCGATGTGGACGTTTGCGATCCCGCCGGTACCGATGATGCCGATTTTCAGCTTGCCCATGGGTTGATCCTCCGATTATCGTATGTGTTTTTATTTTTCGCCGAAATAGGCGGTGAAGCCCTTGAAAGTCATATAGACGTCGGTCTTGGCGACCAGTTCGAACGGCGCGTGCATCGAAAGCACCGGTACGCCGATGTCGACGACGTCCATCTCAAGGCCCGCGACATAGAGCGCGACCGTGCCGCCGCCGCCCTGATCGACCTTGCCGAGTTCGCCGGTCTGCCAGGCGACGTTGTTGTCGTTAAAGAGCTTTCTGACTTTACCGCAGAATTCCGCGCTGCTGTCGTTGCTGCTGCTCTTGCCGCCGCGTCCGGTGTATTTGGTCATCACGGGGCCGCGGTTGACATAGCAGGTATTGCGCTTTTCGCTGACACTGGCCCAGGTCGGGTCAAACGCCGCGTTGACGTCGGCCGAGAGGCAGCTGCTGTGTTCGATCAGATCGTAGTATTTCACGCCCTGATTGTCGGCGAGATTGTGCAAAAAGTTTTTGAGATAATCGCTGTCGAGGCCGGTGGCGCCGACCGAACCGATTTCCTCTTTGTCGGCCAGAATCGTAACGGTCGTGTAGGCGGGTTTTTCGACGGCGAGCTGCGCCATCAGCGCCGGATAGGCACAAACGCGGTCATCATGTCCGTAAGAACCGATCAGCGACCGGTCGAGACCGATATCGCAGGCCTTGAACGCCGGAACGGCTTCGAGTTCGGCGGAGAGGAAATCTTCTTCGATGATGCCGTATTTTTCATTAAGCAGCTTCATCACCGAGAGTTTGACTTTATCGGAGACCTTATCATCCTTGACCGGCAGCGAGCCAACCACGATGTTTAGCTCTTCACCTGCGATACCGGCATCCAATGTGCGTGTTCTCTGATCTTTGGCCAGATGCGGCAGAAGGTCTGTGATATAGAGTTTCGGTTCGTCGTCTTTTTCGCCGATTTCAACTTCGACGCAGGAGCCGTCTTTTTTGCAGATCACGCCGTGCAGCGCCAGCGGAATCGCCGTCCACTGATACTTGCGGATGCCGCCGTAATAATGGGTCTTGAACAGGGCAATCTCGCTGTCTTCATAAAGCGGATTCGGTTTGAGGTCGAGGCGCGGCGCGTCGACATGGGCGGCGACGATGCGCACGCCGTCGGACAGCGGTTTGGTGCCCAGTTGGGCAAAGATGATCGCCTTGCCGCGATTATTGAAATAAAATTTGTCGCCGGCCTTGTATTTTTTCGCCCGATCCATCGGTTTAAAGCCGGATTTTTCGGCGATGGCGACGGCGGCTTTGACGGCTTCCCGCTCGGTCTTGCCGCTGTCGAGGAACTTTTTATAACCCTCGCAGAAGTCGTCCGTCTGTTTCAATTCGTCCTCACCGAGGGTGGTTCCGAGGTGCTTGGGATCCATAAAAAGTTCTTTTTTCAGCTTTTCAAATTCGCTCTCTGTTTTTGTTTCAGGCATTGTATTAACTCCTATCTATTTCAATCTTGTGACCGATTCGAACACTTCGCGGGCAAAAACGCCCAACTGTTCTTTGGTGCCGTTGTTGATATAATAACGCATTTTTGCAGTGGGTTCAAGGGGCTTTTTCGCTTTTAAGCGGGTCAAAGCGGCTTCGCGGGTCATATGATCGCGCGCCATGATGCGGGAAAGCCGCGTCTCTTCGTCGGCGTCTATGACCGCCACAACGTCGCAGATCGCATCCAGCCCGCCCTCGTAGAGCAGCGGTGCGTCCAGCGCGACGGTGCTTTTCGCTTTTTTTATTTTATCGTCGATGATTTTCAAAATCGCCGGGTGGGTGATTTGGTTGAGCGTTTGGGTCTTTTTCGGGTCGGAAAAGGCGATTGAAGCGAGTTTGCGACGGTTCAGCCGTCCGTCTTTGGACAGGATTTCTGTTCCGAACGCTTTCACCAAGTCGTTCAAGCACTCTGAACCCTTTTTGGTCACCGAATGGGCAATCTTATCGCTGTCGATCACGGTGCAGCCCAAATCCGCGAGATAAGCGCAAAACTGCCCTTTCCCCGCACCGCTCGGACCTGTCACGCCGATGATTTTATTCATGAACGACACCCCCTTTATGCCTTTAAAGCAAAATCCCCTCTGAAAATATTCTAAATCTCGATCACTGTAAATCCCGCCGAGCGCTGCAGGCGGTTGAACAGCGCATACCACTCGCCGTTTTTCTTGGGGCAGCGCGCGATGACCTGCGCCGCTCCCTTTTCGTCCGCCATACGCAGAGCTGCAAACAGATTGTGCTGTGCCGAGACGCTGTCTTCGAATTCACCGAGCGACAGATACGGCAGCCCGCTCTTTTCGCCCTCGTGTCCGAAACAGAGCGCCCAGACGTTTTCGCCGTTGTGTTCGGATAAATAATTTAAATAGGCGTCTTCGCTGCCGACTACGAGTGTCACTTTGGCCTTGGGGCTGTAGTGGCGGTAGCTCATGCCGGGTGAAAGCGGTGCATCATCCTCAGACGGGGCCTCGTCAACGCCTTTTGCCACCTCGACTTCACCCAAAACCGCCTGCAGCTGTTCCAGTGTGATTGCGCCCGGGCGCAGTAAAATCGGTTTTTCGCCCGCCAGTGAGATCACGGTCGATTCGACGCCGACCTCACAGGTGCCGCCGTCCAAAATCAGCGGGATTTTGCCGTTCAAATCATCAAAAACGTGTTGCGCGGTCGTTGGGGACGGCATGCCGCTGCTGTTGGCCGACGGCGCCGCCAGCGGATAGCCGCAGGCGTCAATCAATTTGCGGATCGAGGGGTGCGACGGCATACGGATGGCGACGGTATCGAGCCCTCCGGTCACAACCGGCGGAATCAGGCCGCTCTTTTTCATCACGATGGTCAGCGGGCCGGGCCAGAAGGTCTCGGCCAATTTTTTGAGTTTTGCCGGGATTTCGGTCACCAGCGGATAGACCATGTTCAGGGTCGTGATATGCACGATCAAGGGGTTGTTCTGCGGTCTACCTTTGGCGATAAAAATCTTTTTGACCGCGCCGTCGTGAAACGCCGAAGCCGCAAGCCCGTAGACCGTCTCGGTCGCCACCGCGACCACTTGTCCGGACGAGAGCAGTTTTTCGGCTTTTGCGATTCCGTCATCGTCAGCGGGGACGATTTGGGTTTTATACTTTTTATTACGCGCGATTCGGTCGAGCATTTTCTCGGCAAACTTTACGCGTTTGGTCTTGTCCTGTCTCATTCGGTTTCGCCTTCTCCCAACTTTGCGGCGCGGTCGGCGGTGATCAGTGCGTCGATTAATTCATCGAGGTCGCCGTTCATAATCGCGTCGATTTTATACAGCGTCAGCCCGATGCGGTGATCGGTCACCCTGCCTTGCGGAAAATTATAAGTCCGGATGCGCTCGGAACGGTCGCCGCTGCCGACCTGAGAACGGCGTTCGGCGGCAATTTCTGCGGTCTGTTTTTGCTGCTGCTGCTCGTAAATGCGGCTGCGAAGAATCTTCATCGCGCGTTCTTTATTTTTGAATTGGCTGCGCTCGTCCTGACACTCAACGATGGTGCCGGTCGGAATGTGGGTGATGCGGATGGCTGACTCGGTCTTATTGACATGCTGACCGCCCGCGCCGCTGCGGTAGGTATCAATCTGCAGGTCGTCGGGGTTGATCTCAACCTCAATGTCCTCGGCCTCGGGCAGCACCGCAACCGTCACGGTCGAGGTGTGGATGCGTCCGCCGGCTTCGGTCTCGGGCACGCGCTGCACCCGATGGACACCGCTTTCGAACTTGAAACGCGAATAGGCGCCGTCGCCGGAGATATTAAAACTGATCTCCTTGATGCCGCCGAGTTCGGTCTCGTTGAGCGACAGCACCTCGGCCTTAAAACGCTTGGATTCGGCATACATCGTGTACATGCGGTACAGCGAATTGGCAAATAAAGAGGCCTCTTCGCCGCCCGCGCCGCCGCGAATCTCGACGATGACGTTTTTGTCGTCGTTGGGGTCGCGGGGCAAAAGCAAAATTTTGAGTTCCTCCGCCGCTTTTTCCCGAAGTTCTTTCTGGGCCTCGATCTCTTCGCTGAGAATGGCCTTGAAATCGGGGTCGGCGCCACTCATCATCTCCTCGGCGTCGGCGATTTCCTGTTCGGCCTTTAGAAAGGCACTATACTGGGTCATCAGCGGGGTCAGGTCTTTATATTCTTTCATCAACTTGGTGTAGGTCGCGATGTCGGCGCAGACCTCCGGGTCGATGAGTTTTTGGGCGATTTCGTCATATCTGTCGCGGGTGGCGGTCAATTTTTCAAACATATTTTAAACTTCTTCCTTCACAATGGATTTTATCTTTTTTAAAATTTCCTCGCGCGGCGCCATGATCTGGCGGCCGCAGCCGGTGCATTCGAGGCGGATGTCAACGCCCGTGCGTTTGACCGTGAACACGTCACTGCCGCAGGGGTGTTTTTTGCGCATCTTCACCTTGTCGCCGACGTTCAGTTTGATAAAATCCATCGCTAATGCCCGCCCTTGATCTTGTCGGAATAGGCCTTTGCCGCCTGCTCCGTCTTGTTGTCCCCGAATTGATAATATTTTTGGTTTTTCAGCGCGTCTGGGAGATACTGCTGTTCAAAATAATGCCCCGGATAACTGTGCGGATAGACATAGCCCTTACCGTGTCCGAGTTTTTTCGCGCCTTCATAATGCGCGTCCCGCAGATTGTCGGGGATATTGCCGGGTCTGCCGGAACGGATGTCGGCAAGCGCCGCGTCAATCGCGCAAATGCCGCTGTTCGACTTGGGCGAAGTGCAAAGTAAAATCACCGCATCGGCCAACGGGATACGCGCCTCGGGCATTCCGAGCTGCAGCGCCATATCCACCGCCGATTTGACGATCGAAAGCGCCTGCGGATATGCCAATCCGATATCCTCGGCTGCCGTGACCATCAGCCGCCGGCAAGCCCCAATCAGGTCTCCACCCTCGAGCAGCCGTGCCAAATAGTACACGCCCGCATTTTCGTCGCTGCCGCGCAGGGACTTTTGAAACGCGGATAATAAATCGTAATGCGAATCGCCGTCTTTGTCGTGAAAGATCGGCGCACCGACCGACATGCTCTTGATCAGTTCGTCGGTCAAAACAGCTTTGTTATTTTCCGTTGCGATTTGCACAGCCAGTTCGAAACAGTTGATCGAACGCCGCAGATCACCGCCTCCGGCAGCCGCCAGCAATGAGAGCGAATCGCCCTGAAACTCAACGGCGATCTCCTGCTCTGTTTGGATAAACTGCGCGGCGCGTTCGAGGTCTTCCTTGATGTCGTCCTCGGTGACCGGCTTGAATTCAAACACCGCGCTGCGGGATAAAATGGCCGGATAGACGTAAAAAAACGGATTTTCGGTCGTCGACGCAATTAATGTGATGCGGCCGTTTTCCATATAGGACAGCAGGGTCTGCTGCTGCTTTTTGTTAAAGTATTGAATCTCATCGAGATAGACCACCACGCCGTCCGCGCCGAGCAGCGAATCGAGTTCTTCGACAATCTGTTTGACGTCGGCGGTCGAAGATGTCGTGCCGTTGAGTTTATACAGCCGCTTTCCGGCGGCCTTTGCGGCGATATTAGCCACCGTGGTCTTGCCGGTGCCGGGCGGGCCGAAGAAGATCATGTTGCTGATTTTTTGCTGTTCAACCATACGGGAAAGCACGCTTCCCGGTCCGACGATATGGCGCTGCCCGACCACTTCCGATAAAGTGGTCGGCCGCATCCGTTCGGCGAGAGGGGCAAGCGTGCTTTCCATGAATTCTCCTAAATTGACTCAGCGATAGAGCGGATATTTTGCGCAGATGGCGTCGACCCGATCGATGATCTCCTGTTTCTTGGCTTCGAAATCCGATGCGGTCAGATAGATCAGCTCCGCGACTTCCTTGAAGTCGTTTTCGTCGAGCCCTCTGGTCGTGGCCGCTGGGGTGCCGAGACGGATGCCGCTCGTGACCATCGGCTTCTGGGGATCGCCGGGGATGGCGTTCTTGTTGGCGGTGATAAAGACCTCGTCAAGCTTGTGCTGCATATCGACGCCGGTGACGTCGAATTTGCGCAGATCGACCAGCATCAAATGGTTGTCTGTTCCGCCGCTGACCAGATCGAACCCGCGTGCGAGCAGGCCGTCGGCCAATGTCTTGGCGTTCTTGACAATCTGTCCCTGATAGATCTTGAAATCGTCGGACAGCGCTTCGCCGAAGCAGACGGCTTTGGCCGCGATGATGTGCATCAGCGGACCGCCCTGGGTACCCGGGAAAATAGATTTATCAATCGCTTTGGCGAGTTCTTCTTTGCATAAAATCATGCCGCCGCGCGGTCCGCGCAGGGTCTTGTGAGTCGTGGTTGTGACGACGTCGGCATAGGGGATCGGGGACATGTGCAGGCCCGCCGCAACCAGTCCGGCGATATGGGCCATGTCGACCATAAAATAAGCATCGACTTCTTTTGCGATCTCACCCATCCGTTTAAAATCGATCTCGCGCGGATAAGCACTTGCGCCCGCCACGATGATCTTGGGCTTGCTCTCTTTGGCCAGTTTTTCGAGCGCTTCATAGTCGATGCGCCCGGTGGTCTCGTCTACGCCGTAGGAGACGAAATTAAAATATTTGCCGCTCACGTTGACCGGAGAACCGTGGGTCAGGTGGCCGCCGTGTGCCAGCGACATACCCATGATGGTGTCGCCGGGTTTAGCGAGCGCAAAATAGACCGCGAAATTGGCCTGCGCGCCGGAATGGGGCTGGACGTTGGCATGGTCCGCGCCGAAGAGCTTCTTGGCGCGCTCTCTTGCGATGTTCTCGGTGATGTCGACGCACTGGCAGCCGCCGTAATAGCGCTTATCGGGATACCCCTCCGCATACTTGTTGGTCAAAACGCTGCCCATCGCCGCCATCACGGCGCCCGATACGAAATTCTCCGAAGCAATCAGCTCGATGTTGCGCTGCTGGCGCGCCAGTTCCGCCTCCATCGACGCCCCGACCTCGGGGTCGAATTTCTTTACAAAACCGATACTGTCAAGATAATCTTTATACATGTTTGCAGTTCCTTTCCGGCGTTTGTCCGAGCGCAAATAAAATCGCTCTTGATACCTTGAGATTATAGCAGAATTTCCCGCCGATTTCAACCCGAAAGCCCCTTTTTTGTCGGAAAACGGATATTTCCCCAAGAGTGGGAAAAAATGATGTCGAATCTCATTTAATGGAGGGTTTATCTTGCATCCGATCAGAATTTTATCGCGGCGCTCGCTGATTCGCGTGGTGACCTTTGTATTCGGCGCGCTGTTCGTATCCGTTTGTTTCGCCATCAGCGGCTATGTCGTCGCCAACAACTTCAAAACCGCGCTCCAGTACTCCTATATGCGCGCACTCGACGACTTGGGTTATTATACCCAATCGATCAACACAGAATTGACAAAAGGCATTTACGCCGGCACCAAAGCGCAGTTTTTAGCTACGGTCAATAAGCTTTCCACCGACGCCGCACAGGCCAAGAGCAATCTTGCGATTTTGCCGCAGGCAGGAGTCGATCTGACTAACACCTACAAGTTTCTGTCACAGGTCGGCGAATATTCGCTGTCACTGAACAAGAAGCTGACCACCGGCGGCTCGATCACCGACGAGGAATGGGAAAATATGCGCAAGCTCTCCGAGTACAGTACGACAATGTCTGATGAGATTGAGGTGATGCGTTCAATTATCATGGACGAAGAATTCCTCAAAGGACAGGTCAAACAAATCATGGAAAAGGAAAATATGGGCAACGAAGAGGGCCAGTCGCAGGAACAGGCGGTCAACGCTTCACCCGAGGGCGGTGACGAGGATCCCAGCAGCGAAAAGAGCATGGGCGACGGCTACGGCGATCTCGAAGCGGGCTTCAGCGGTTATCCCTCGCTGATCTATGACGGGCCGTTTTCCGACCATCTTCTGAACCAAACCCCGAAATTCACCGAAGGCCTTTCCGATGTCGACGAGGCCTATGCCGCCGCGGTTGCCTCCAAGGTATCGGGATTGCCCGCAAGCGAACTCGGAACACCCGGCATGGAAAACAGCACGATGCCGTCCTATTGCTTCTTCGCCGGTGAAATCAGTGTCGCCGTGACAAAAGCCGGCGGAATACCGGTCTATATGACCAATAACCGTGCCATCGGCGGCGCCAACATCGATGCCGACCGCGCAGTCGACAACGCTGCAAAATTTCTCGAGGGGCTTGGTTTTAAGGACTTGAAAACGACGTATTATATGGTCAGCGACAACGTATGCACAATCAATTTCGCGTCTTCAATCGGCAGCACGGTTGTCTATCCCGATTTGATCAAAGTGCTTGTCGCACTCGATAATGGCAGTATCTGCGGCTATGATGCGCGCGGTTATATCATGAACCATAAGGCCCGTACCCTGCCCGCCGACATCATCTCAAAGACCGAAGGCCTGAAGTCGGTCAGCCCCAAACTCTCGGTGGAATCGGTGGAGACGGCGATTATCCCGACCGATTCCGGAAAAGAGGTTTTCTGCTATGAATACAAGTGCCGCGGACAAGAGGACGAGCGCATTCTGGCCTATATCGATGCCCAAACCGGTGAAGCTGTGAAGCTGTTGATTTTGCTCGAGAGTGAGAACGGTTCGCTGACAATTTAAATCTCATAATAATCTGCCTGAGATTGACTGGTTCAGTAAATTGTGGTAAGATACAATCGCATATTTTCGAAAGGAGCTGATATGGCTGAAGAATATCCTCATCACAGGGAGCGGCAGCTATATCGGCTCCTCCTTTGAAACCTATTTAAAGCGTTTTGGGGACGCATATCGCGTCACCACACTCGATATGCAGTCTGGCAACTGGGAGAAGTTTGATTTTTCCGGTTATGATACCGTGTTTCACGTCGCCGGCATTGCCCATGCCGATCTGAAAAACGCCGATGACCTCTATTTCAGGGTCAACCGCGATTTGGCTGTCAAGACCGCCGCAACAGCCAAAGCAGCCGGTGTGAAACAGTTTATCTTGATGAGCACAATGAAGGTCTACCCCTCTCCCACGCTCAACAAACCGATTGAAATCACCATAAATACTGCACCGGCACCCGACTCTGCTTATGGGCTCAGCAAGCTGCAGGCCGAAAAGAGCATTCTGGCGCTGGAGGATAAATCGTTTCGGGCGGTGATCCTGCGCCCGCCGATGATCTACGGTCCCGGCTGCAAAGGCAATTACTCCAAACTTTCGGAGTACGGGCAAAAACTCTCGTTTTTCCCGGACACAGACAATCGGCGCAGCATGCTTTATATCGAAAACTTGTGTGAATTTGTCCGGCTGATGATTGAAAACAACGAACACGGCATATTCTTTCCACAGAACGGTGAGTATGTCCGCACTTCGGATATGGTCGCCAGAATCGCCGCTTTTTACGGCAGAGAGATCCGGTTTGTCAAATCGGGGGTTCTTTTGAAATGGGGTTCTCTGTTTATCAAAAAACTCAACAATGCTTTTTCGACCTATACCTATGACCAAAGCATGAGCAAATACCGCCAAAATTACCGAGTTGCGAGTTTGGCTGAATCCATTCAAATTTCGGAAGGCGGTGCAAGGACGTGAAATTCAGCGTTGTCACCGCCGTCCGAAACGGAGAGGCAGAAATCGAGCGCACCATGCGCTCTGTGCTGCGGCAGACATATACTGCGCCTTTTGAATACATTCTCGTGGACGGTGCCTCGACCGATCAGACGCTTGCAATCGCCAAATCATTCGTACCGGAATTTGAACGGCGGCATATCGCTGTCAAACTGATCTCCGAACCCGACGAAGGCATCTATGACGCCATGAACAAGGGCATTGAGGCCGCTTCGGGAGATGTTATCGGCCTAATCAACTGCGGCGATATCTATTTGCCCAATGCGCTGGCAGAGACCGAAAGGGTCTTTGAATCGGGCTGCGACCTGTCCTATGGCAATGTCTTGATCAGACGCGGAAAAAGAACATACATCAAGCCTGCGAAAAACTATTCTTACCCGACTTCACGCGGGTGGAATCATCCGACCCAGTTTGTCTCAAAACGCATCTACGACAGCTTCCGTTATTCACTCAACTGCGGCGTCTATGCCGACCTCGATTTCTTTTTCAAGGTCAAATACGGCGGTTGGCGCATTCAACTGATCCCCAAAGTGCTGGCGGAATTCGCGTTCGGCGGCGCAAGCAATAAAAAGACGCTTCCCGCGATGTTTTCCCGCATCAAAATCCGCTGTCATGTTTATCGCAGAAACGGATTTTCCCCTCTGTACCTGTTTGAATGCATCGGAATTGAACTGGTCAAATATCTTTGGAGCTGAATTATAATTTCCGCTTTTTACTGTGCCTCCAAATCCGTGAAAGGATCGCCTGAAATATGGAAAAGGACTTTTGGCGTGCAATTGCTTCCCGTCAGCGCGCAGATTATCTGCGCCTGCTGACCGATTCAACACGCCCTTTTTTTGATATTGTCGCCGTTACTGCTTCCAACAAACGTCAGGCTGAGGCTTACCGAGTTGAAATCGAAAACAGAAAAGCCGCCGGTCTGCTGCCAAACGCTCGTTATGAGGTGGTCGCCGATCCTGATGGCAAGCGTGTGGGTTCCGGCGGAGCGACCTTAAATCTGCTGTCCGAACTGGGTGATACGGGCGGGCAGAAAATATTGATCATTCACTCGGGAGGCGACAGCCGCCGCATTCCGCAGTATTCAGCGCGCGGCAAGCTTTTTTCGCCGATCCCCCGCCCGATGGCCGACGGCAGCGCCGAATGTCTTTTCGACGAATTGATGATCACCGCTGCAGGTATTGCGGGGCGTGTTCCCGCCGGGGCACTGGTGATGTCGGGCGACGTTCTGGTGTTGTTTGACCCCTCTCAGATCACACAACCCAGACTTCAAAAGAACGATTGTGCAATTACCGCAAGAGCCCCTGTCGAAGTCGGTGCCGATCACGGGGTATTTTTGAGCCGCAGTTTTGAAGTCGCGGAATTCTTGCATAAACTCTCACCCAAAGAATTGAGAAAGCGCGGTGCGGTATCGGCCGACGGCAGCGTTGAACTCGATACCGGCATGATCTTTTTATCGGAACATACATTGGAAATTCTGCATCGGCTTGCCTTTGACCATCCGGATCTGATCGATGATACCGTTCGCCTGAATTTTTACGGTGATCTGCTGTATCCGATGGCAGCTGATTCGACTTTTGAGAAGTTTCTTCTTCAAAGCGGAGAGCTGCCGCGTTCAAAAAAACGTGATGCGGCACGCACGCTGCTGTGGAACACGCTGCACGCACGCCGTCTTCGGCATCTTCCGCTCTCACCCGCGCAATTCATCCACTTCGGCACAAATCGTGAATTGTTGAATCTGATGATTGACGGCACTGCCGAATTCGCGGATCTGGGGTGGCATACGGCGGTCCATTCCGAGGCTTACGGCGAATTTACGGCGATCAACTCCGTCGTCCGGCACAGCGACGTCGGCAAATGTTTTATTGAGAACAGCCGCATTTTGCACTGCCGCATCGGCGACGGCTGCATCATTTCAAACTGTGATCTCGAAGGCGTCACGATACCCGAAAACACCGTTTTAAGCGGCTATTTCCAAACTGACGGAACCATCTGCGTGCGCTGCTGCGGCCTCGACGACAACCCCAAAGAAAACGCTCATTTCGGACGCAAACTCGACCGGTCTCTGTGGAATGCGCCGATTTTTACCTCCCGCTCCGATATGAAACCGGCTGTTCAAGACGCACTGGATATTATCGCCGGAAATGTCCCCGCCGACGCACATCTGGGGTTTGACACAAGTTTTGAAAATTGCGATTTAAAGGCAATGGCCGATTGGCGCTCCTCGATTGCCGCAGAGGTTCAAAATCAAAAACTGGCCTTTGCGGCGGTGCGTGACCTGGTCATTTCCTCTGAGATGCCGGCTCATCCGCTGCCCGATCCGCGCTCGATCAAAAAAAACTGCCGCGTCTGTCTGCCGCTCCGCGTCAACTGGGGCGGCTGGACCGATACCCCGCCCTATTGTTACGAAAACGGCGGCTGTGTGCTGAATATGGCGGTCACGATTGACGGAAAGCTGCCGGTTACAGTGGTTTTACGGAGACACGAAAAACGCTGTGTGACCTTGAAATGCGCAGACAGCGGCGAGAAAGCGGATTTTTACGAGCTGGAATCGATTCAAGACTGCGGCGATCCGCTCGACCCGTTTGCCCTGCATAAAGCGGCTTTGCTCTGCTGCCGCGTTTTCCCGATCAGCGGCGGCGAGCTGCATGTGCTGCTGGAACGATTCGGCGGCGGTTTTTCGCTCTCCACCAAAGTCGAAGGCATTCCGCGCGGCTCGGGACTCGGTACCAGCAGCATCTTGGCGGCAGCCTGTGTGAAAGGGATTTATCAATTCTTCGGCATTGAAGTCGACGATGCAACTATATTTTCCCGGGTGCTGTGCATCGAACAGCTGATGAGTACCGGAGGCGGCTGGCAGGATCAGGTCGGCGGTCTCACACCGGGCATCAAGCTGATCACCTCAAAACCCGGCGCGCCGCAGGTGCTTGAAGTCGAACCGGTGGCGCTCACCGAGGAAAAATCCGCCGAGTTCTCCGAGCGGTTTGTATTGATTTACACCGGAGAACGCCGTCTGGCGCGGTTTTTGCTGCGCGAGATCATGAGCAAATACCTTGACCGCGAACCGGAGGCACTAAAAGCCCTGAAACATGCCGACAAGCTCTGTGCTTCGATGCGGGATGCGCTTTTGCACGGCGATGTCGACGGGTTTGCCGTTTTGATGAACGCGGCCTGGGAAAGCCGTCTGAAGCTTGACAAAAACACGACGGACACGCGCATCGAGGAGATTTTCGAGACCTGCGCGCCCTATATCGACGGCAAATTCATCTGCGGCGCGGGCGGCGGCGGCTTTTTGGAGGTCATGCTGAAAAAAGGCGTCTCGAAGGCCGAACTTGCACAGGCGCTGAACCGGAAATTCGGCGGCGAGGTCTGGCTGAGCGGCTGCGAGTGTTACACGGGTGCTCCGGCTGTCCGCACCGTCCGGACGCTCCGCAGAATCAAAAAAGGTGAAGATTGATGAAAGTTTTGCAGGTCAATACCGTCTGCACCGGCGCAAGCACCGCCACGATCAGCGTCCAACTGGCACAGCTTGTCGCCGCAAACGGCGGCGAATCGTTAATTGCCTACGGGCGCGGCAAGGCGGCTCCGTCGGTCGAGTCCCTTCGCATCGAGAAAAAAAGTGAGTTCCTTCTCCACGTTCTGCTTTCACGGCTGACCGACCGCCAGGGATTTTTTTCGTCCGCCGCGACCCGGAAGTTTTGCGATTTCATCCGCGCGTATAATCCAGATGTGATTCATCTGCATAATCTCCACGGCTATTATCTGAATATTAAAATTCTGTTTGAAACGCTTGTAAAAATGGACAAGCCGGTCGTTTGGACGCTTCACGACAGCTGGGCTTTCACCGGCCACTGCGCTTATCCGGCGGAATGTGAGAAATGGAAAACGGGCTGCGAAAAATGTCAGAAAATCAAGGAATACCCCCGTACTCTGATTGATCGAAGCGCCCGTAATTTCGAAGATAAAAAGCGGCTTTTCACGCTTCCGGAAAAGATGACCATCGTCACGCCCTCCAACTGGCTGGCCGGGCAAGTACGGCAGTCGTTCTTGGCAAAATACCCGGTGAAAGTCATTCACAACGGAATCGATTTAAATGTTTTCAAACCGACCCCGAGCGATTTTCGCGATAAGCACGGGTTGGTCGGTAAGTACATCATCCTCGGTTTGGCTGCAAGATGGGACAAGTGGAAAGGTTTGGACGTCATGATCAATCTCTCAAAGCAGCTTGATCCTGAGAAATACGTGGTTGTGCTTGTCGGCACAAACGGAAACACCGACCGTGAACTCCCGCCGGAAATCATCTCGATTCACCGAACGCAGAACCAAAAAGAACTCGCCGAGATTTACTCCACCGCCGACGTCTTTGCCAATCCGACAAGAGCGGAAGTATTCGGTTTGGTAAATGCGGAAGCGCTTGCCTGCGGGACTCCGATCGTCACCTTCGACACGGGAGGCTGTTCTGAAATCCCCGATAAAACTTGCGGTTCGGTCGTCCCGTGCGATGATTTTTCCGCGTTTGCCAACGAAATCATCCGCGTCTGCGAGACAAAACCGTTTTCAAGGGAGGGCTGTGCGGCAAGGGCCCGATGTTTTGATAAAAATGTTAAGTTTTCCGAATATATTGAACTGTATCGGAATGTACAGCCCGGGACGGTGAATGATATATGACGATACTGTTTTACACGAATCTGCCCTCCCCGTACCGCGTGGACTTTTTTAATCTTTTGGGACAGAGTGTCGATTTGTCCGTTGTTTTTACCGATCACCGCAGCCAAAAAGTCGGTTGGATTCAGGGAGACGAAAATATCCGAAATTTCAAAGCGATATTCTTATGCGATTCAACCGTCTCACATACGGGGGGACAAGCCCTGCACCGGCCGAAATATGCCTACCCCGAAGCAATTCAATATGCGTATGCAAACGCGCTCGGTACGAATGCGCAGAATGCGTCGGGAAATTGGGATGCGATTTTCGTCACCAATTATTGCTCGCCCACCGAGATCCTCTTGTTCCATTCACTGAAACAACGAAAAATTCCGTATATCCTCGAGGTAGACGGCGGTTTTATACGTGAAGAAAACGCATTGAAGCGTCAGCTGAAAAAATACCTCATTTCGGGCGCAAAATACTACCTGACAACCGGTAAAACGACGGATGAATATCTCTCCTTCTACGGCGCAGACGAGACGAAAGTCCGGCATTATCCGCTCTCCTCGGTTTTTGAGGCCGAACTCGCCGACGCGCCCCCGAGCGCCGAAGAAAAGGCCGAAGAGAGAAAAGCGCTCGGACTTCCCGGCGGCCTGCTCTGCCTGTTCGCGGGACAACTGATTCACCGCAAGGGCGTGGATCTCCTCGTCGAAGCCGCAAAACGGCTGCCCGGTATTCGCTTCTGTGTGGTGGGAAACGGCGATTCCGCGGCATACTGCGCGCCGGACAATGTCATTTTTGCCGGGCAGAAAAGCCGTGAAGAACTCGCAAAATACTACCGCGCCGCCGACCTGTTTGTGCTTCCGACGCGGGAGGACATCTGGGGACTCGTCGTCAACGAGGCCGCCGCCAAAGGCCTGCCGGTCATCACGACCGACCGCTGCATCGCCGGGCTCGAGATGTTGGACCGCAAATACATTATCCCCGCCGAAAATGCCGACGCCCTGACTCAAAAACTGGTTGAGCTCACTTCCGATCCCGATGCGCTGAAAACCGCCGCCGAAGCCTCTCTTGCCGCTGCGCGGCGCTATACGATCGAAGAAATGGTACGGGCGCATCTGGCGTTTTTAGCTGATTTGTGATATTCTTATCTGTACGATTCTTCGGGCACGGGAGTTTTTAAATGGATAATCCGCTGAAATCAAGGACTTTTAATACCGCGCGAAACATTAAATGGGGATATATCCTGTCCACTGTTCAGCTTTTGCTGTCCTTTATCTCCCGTACCATTTTCATCTATGTCCTCGGAAAGGTCTATTTAGGCGTCAACGGACTGTTTTCCAATATTCTCGGCGTGCTGTCATTGTCGGAACTCGGCTTCGGCACCGCCATCACGTTTGCGTTATATAAACCGCTCGCCGAAAACGATACCGAGAAAATAAAATCGCTAATGCGGCTGTTTCGCAACATCAACCGCGTTGTCGCGGTTGTAGTCGCCGTCCTCGGCATTGCGATCGCTCCGTTTATCAAATATCTGGTCAAGACCGAACAGCCGATCGACTATCTCGTCATCTACTATCTGACTTTTTTATTCAACACCTCCACTTCCTATCTGTTTTCCTATAAAGAAGCGCTGCTGAACGCCAATCAACAGGGATATGTCGTAACGAAAAATAATTTGATATGCGTCGTCACTATGATGATCTGCCAGTGCACGGTGCTTTTGCTTTTCAAGGGAAACATCTTTGCTTACACCGCTTATCTTGTCACACAGTCCACCATCTATTTCACCATGCGGTGTGTGCTGTATCGAAAGGCAGACAAACTGCACCCTTATCTGCGTGATAAAGAAGTCAAAAAGCTCGATAAAAACGACATAAAATCCATCACAAACCGCGTTAAAGCGCTGTTTTTGGGGCGGCTCGGGGATGTCGCGGTCAATCAGACCGACAGCTTGATCATCTCCTCGCTGATCGGCATCGCGGTCTACGGCTTGGTCGACACTTATGTGATGCTGACGAGTAAAATCCTCAGCTTCGTCAATGTCCTGCGCAGCAGCATGTTCGGAAGTCTGGGCAATCTGATCGCCACTGAAGGCAAAGAACGACAGGCAAATGTGCTCGGTGCGCTGAATTTTATGAATTTTTGGGTCTATGGTTTTGTATGCATCGCATTTGCCGTGCTGACTCAACCGTTTATCACCCTTTGGATCGGAACCGGATATCTGATCGATAACTTTTCCTTGATGTTGATTTTACTCAACCTCTACCTTTCGGGCCAACACGGCGGGCTTTTATCGTTTCGGGACGCGGGCGGGGCGTTTGAAAGCGACTGGGCGACGCCGTTGATCCAAGGCGGGGTAAACCTCGCCATCAGCATTGTGCTGGCACTCAAAATCGGGCTGCCGGGCGTCTACATCGGCTCGGTCGTCTCTACAATCATCGCCTTCACGCTGCGTATCCGGTTGGTCTACCGGAAAATGCTCGGGCGCACGATGCGCGAATATCTCGGGAAATTCGCCCTTTATTTTCTCATGGTGCTGATTGTCGGCGGCGGGCTTTATGCGCTGTCCGTATTCGTGATTTTAAAAGAAATTACAGCCGTCCGGTTCGCGGTGATGACCTTAATCACAGGACTCGTTCCGAACCTCATATTCTTTCTGCTGTTCAGACGCACCGAAGAATTCGAATTTTATCTTGAAAAACTGAAAATGCTCAAATACAGCAGACAACTGCTGAAAGACGGAAAAAAGGAAGGAAATGAAAATGACGGCCGATAAACTGCAAACCGCAATCGAGAAACTCACCAACCTCCAACGCACGATGGCGGCTTATTCGCACGCGACCTCGATGATCTATTATGACAGCGTCACCGCCTCGCCCTCCGATACCGCAGCAGGCAGGGGCATGACTTACGAGATCCTCTCGCCGATTTCCTATAATTTGTTGGCCTGTGAGGACACCGGAGAACTGCTCAAACTTTTGGGTGAAAACGCGGAGGCGCTTGACGAACAGAAACGGCGCGAAGTCGAACTGCTGACCCGCAACCGGGATATCATCGCCAAGATTCCGCAGGACGAATATGTGAAATTCACCCTGCTCATCAACGAGGCCGAGGACGTCTGGCACAAGGCCAAAGCGGCGAATGACTTCCCTGCCTTTGCGCCGTATCTTGAAAAGATATTCGACACCACAATCAAATTCGCCGAATATTCCGAACCCGGCAAAGACCCGTATGACGTGATGCTCGACCGCTACGAAAAGGGCCTGAACCGGAAGACCTGCGAGGAATTTTTCAGCCGGCTGCGCAGCGATCTCGTACCGCTGATTCATAAGATAAACGCTTCAAAACAACCCGACGTCTCATTTTTAAACGGACATTTTTCAATTCCGCAGCAGCGTTTGCTGTCCGACTATGTGATGGAGGTCATGTGTATTGACCGTACACACTGCAACATCGGCGAAACCGAACACCCGTTCACGATCAGCTTCAACAATCATGACGTACGCATCACAACCAAATACTTTGAGGAGGATTTCTCTAATTCTCTGTATTCGGTTATCCACGAGGCCGGTCACGCGCTATACGATCTCGGGGTTGCGGATCAACTTCAATATACCTGCCTGTCGAACGGCACCTCCATGGGCATTCACGAGAGCCAGTCGCGCCTGTTTGAGAATAATCTGGGCCGCAGCCGGGCATTTATCAAACTGATGATGCCCAAATTCATCGAACTGTTCCCGCAGCTTTCCGGCGTCACTGCCGAACAGATGTATCACGCGGTCAATAAGAGCCAGCCCTCGCTGATCCGCATTGAGGCGGACGAGCTGACGTATTCACTGCACATTATGGTGCGCTACGAGATTGAAAACCTGCTGCTGCACAAAGAGATCTCCGTCAACGATCTGCCGAAGGTTTGGGCCGAAAAAATACAGTCCTATCTCGGCATCGAAGTGCCTGATGACAAACGCGGCGTTTTACAGGACGTTCACTGGTCCGACGGACTGCTCGGTTATTTCCCGTCTTATGCGATCGGCAGTGCCTATTCGGCTCAAATGATGCACGCGATGAAAAAAGATCTCGACCCCGAAAAGGCCATCGGAACCGGTACGCTGAAACCCATCGTCGATTGGCTCGGGCAGCGCGTCCACCAATCCGGTTCGCTGTACGACCCCGCAGTCGTGCTGAAAAACTGCACGGGAGAGGATTTTAATCCGAAATACTACACCGATTATCTGAACGCCAAATTTTCCGATCTATACGGACTGTAAGTTCGGGACTATAAAGAAGGTGTGGAATGAATCCGGCAATTTACATCGGCGTCTTTTTACCGTTGCTGGTGATTCTTCTGGAACAGCAGCAAACCTATGCGCAAATGATGACCCTCAGAATCGTAAAGCGCAAAGCAAGAAAGGAAGGAATTGATCCCATGAACGAGTCCGTCAAACAATTCATCGGCAAAAGCTGCATGATTTACACCTACAACAATCAAATGACCGGCACTGTTGTCTCGATCGAAGAAAATTGGATGACCATCAAAACGAAATCCGGAAGCGAACTGATCAATCTCGATTACATCAGCCGCATCCGTGAACACCCCGCCAAAAAGCGCGGTTAAGGAAAGAATATGAGCAGCAGATATTTCATCGAAAACCTGTTTGGAATCGAGGGTTGGAATGTCGCCTGGTACGGATTGATTCTGGGCCTCGGCATCGTCGCGGGTCTGTTTGCGGCGGGATTTGAAGTCAGGCGGCAAAAACTGAAAACAGACATCCTCTTCGACTTTACGCTGTGGGCGCTGCCGCTTGCGATTATCGGGGCAAGGGCGTATTACGTCATTTTCGAGTGGTCTGTATATAAAGACAACCCGATCACCGCGCTCTTTATCTGGAAGGGCGGATTGGCCATCTACGGTGCTGTCATCGGCGGATTTCTGGCCGCCGCGATCTTTACCCGCCGCAGCAAATTCCCGCTGTTCCGGTTCGTCGACATTGTCATACCCGGTTTGATTCTGGGACAGGCCATCGGCAGATGGGGCAATTTCGTCAATCAGGAGGCCTTCGGCGAATTGATTACGAATCCGAAACTGCAGTTTTTCCCGCTCGCGGTATATATTCAACAACTCGGTGAATGGCACCAGGCCACCTTCTTTTACGAGAGCGTTTGGAATCTGCTGGTATTTTTGGCTTTGATTTTGTCGCGCAAAAAGGCTAAATTTTACGGTCAGCTGCTGGCCGAATACTTCATCGGGTACGGCTTCGGACGATTTTGGATTGAAGGACTCCGCACCGACAGCTTATATCTGTTCCCCGGTCTGCGCGTTTCACAGGCGTTATCGTTGATATTGGTTCTTGTGGGTGTTCTAATGATTGTGTTCCACAAAAAACTTTTCCCGCCGCCCAAAGAATATACGGGGAAATACCTTATCACACAGGAGAAAAAAGAACTATAAAAGTAGGGGCGGCCCCATGTGGCCGCCCGTTATTATTTATTGAATTTTCAAGCGACCACATGAAGTCACCCGTTAAATCACCTAAGCCCCGTTGCCGACCGTCAGGAAATCGAAGTCGCACTCCGGACGGCGCAGAATATTGCGCCAGCTGATTTTAAACGCGCCCGCCCCATCTTTGGGTTGATACCGTACCAGAATATGATTCAATCCGCCCTCGAGTTCCAGGTCGGCAAAAGTCGCCGAACCGGAGACATTTACGCTGCCTTTTTGCTGCGAATTGATCCAGAGTGTCACTTCGCCGTTCGCCTCGACGTCGGCAAAGGTCTGCGCGCCGGGATCGGGGACGCCGATGTTGCTTCCGAGATTTTTACGTGCCGCAGGTGAATAAAGCGTGAAATAAATCAAAGTATCGCCTGCGACAGTGTAACTGCCTTCGGGATGATCTTTCTCCTCGAATTGCGCTGCCGCCAAAATCGGCATTGTCAACATGCGCTCGGTCAGATATTTCGTATAATGCAACGCTTCTTCCGGTGAAAACTGTGCGGTCGGAATTGTGAAAACGCGCTCCGGGAAACCCTTGCTGCCGCCCTCGTTTTCGATGTTTCCGTCGAATAAAATGCCGGCGTCGGTCTTTTGACCGAGGTTTCGCATCAATAAATTTTCAAAGCGTCCGAAACGTTCACGTTTTTCAGAGTTAAAGTCGAAGGTCGAAAGCCAGATTACAGCGCCGTTGTATTTGAGCTTAGCGGCTAAAATGTTAGGCTTTTCGTCATTTTGATAACAATAATGCATCGCACAATAGGATCGCAGCAGTTCAGCACGGTTATTATACTTGTACAGCGGTGTCATGCAATTTTGCGGACAGGTCTCGACCAGCGGCTCCAATCCTTTCACCGGTTGAATCATGTATTTCGCCACGGGGATGTTCTCACTGTCGGGGCTGCAGTAACTGACCCGTTCCATGCCGCACAAATCCTCATTCGAAATGCCGGAAAGTTCGGGACTATCTCCGCTTCGCACACCGCTGTAGATCCCGTCGGGGTCTTCATCCAACGCAATTGAAATACCGGTCTTCTCAGAGATGGTCTCGGCCATCTTTTTATCCACACGGAAAATGATGAATTCATCTCCCCGCCGCATCCCCGACAACGCTGCCGCTGCTTCTACGAGGCTGTCGAGTACCTTCGGAGTTTTTCTCACGACATCCGTTTCTTCGGCACATTTGAGCATATTGAAAATCAACTGCTTTGCCGCCGGAATCTCGTTATATTTATCGGTCACGCGCATCTGGCAGGCAATCACCCTGCCCTTGCCGACGGTGGTTTCGAACAGCGGTGTAAGAGATAGATCGCCGTCGCCGAAATCGCCCTCTCCGCTGTCCAGAATCGGCTTGATGAAGGTTCCGTCGTCTTTTTGATACATCTTCAGCGCCACGAAGGCGTCACCCGAGATCAACGTATAGGGATCCTCGGACCACATCGCCAGATCGGCATTTTCAATTCCTTCGGTCAAAACCGTATCAAACGACCGGATAAATGCCGTCTGCACCGGTTTTTGCACCAGTTTCACGCCGGGCATCGGCGAGACGCGCTGCTCGAAAATCAAAACGCTCCCGCCTTTTTCCGCAAAGGTTTTTATCGTTTGATTGAGTCCGCTTCCCGCTTCAACGGCGTCTTTTTCGATAATGAGTGTGCCGAATCCGTCAAGGGTCTGCGGGTTATATTCAAATGCCGCGCCGATTTCGGTTAAGAGTTGCTTGAAATATCCGCCGCCGATAACCGCAACCCTATTTTTCGGCGTGAACACTTTCGGATTTGCAATTCGAATCGGTTTTTCACGGCACTCCATTGTCCGAAGACCTTTTTTAATTTTCAGAACCTGTGTGAACGCTCCGTACTTATTCACCGGTTTTAAGGTGAAGTTCAGTTTTTGTGTCTCACCGCGCTCTATCTTGATTTTACAGCGATACCGTCTTTTCACAATTGAACCGCGTTTGAGTTCACAGATAAAAGTGCCTTTGATTTCCCGTTTGGTGTCGTTGACAATATAGATTTCCCGCTCAATCGGCGCATTGGGATAATAACCGCTTCTGCGGCTTCGGTCGATGGCCGCCAAAGGTCGGAACGCCTGTTCGACGTCCTCCGTTCCGGGCTGGGTGATATAACCCTTTCCGGCATTTTTCGTCCAATAATCGAACTCGCTGACGCCCTCTTTGGCAAACAGCGGCTTCATACCGGACGTTGTAAAATCTTTATATGTAAAGGTCTTCTCTTTGTGGGGGCGCAGATTCATGTGGCAGGACATATTCCAGGGACCGAGGCAGCAGACGCCGTTTGCGCGGGCGTCTTCGACGATATAGGCAAGGTCTTTGGTCGCAGCCGCCACCATCCGGTCATATTCGCGCCAGGCGTCGTCGCCGATGAACTGCAGCGTGTTATTATGGCCGATATAATGATACAGACACATCTCACCGCTGTTGAGCGGTCTGGTTTTATCCCACCAGCCGGTCCCCGCCGCGTCTTTGCCGTAATGCCGGCTTAACATCTCCTGCGTGGTCTCATCCCACATGGAACTGTCGCCCTCGTGATAAGCCGGGCGGGTCGGATCGAGTTCGTTAAAAAGCGCTCTGATTTTCGGGGCTTCACACTTCATCAGCTCGGTGGAACAACCGGTCCAGCGCAGCTCATTGCCGCAGCTGTACAACAGCACGCTGGGATGGTTTTTTTCGCGTTTTACCAGATCGCGTACATGCTGCTGCCCATTTTTCCAATACCGAATATCCGCAGCGGCCTGTCCGCTGCCGCTGCCGTGCATATTGGTCTCGCTGGTGATATAAATACCGGCCTCGTCGGCCATGTCTAAAATCAATTCCGGATGCGGATGCGTGTGCAGGCGGGAGTGATTCATGTTATAATCACGCATCATGCCGAACCATTTCCCGATCCAGCCGCGTGTATAAGAAAACGGCGTGCCCTTGTGCCCGAAGTCGGAGAACAGATGCAGCGGATGGCCGTTCAGCATCAGGTTTTCGCCTTCGAGCCAGACCTCACGGAAACCGAAGCGCTCGGTCATGTGATCGATTTCCTTTTCCTCGGAAATGAGTGCGGTGCGAATGTAATACAGATTCGGTTTAAAGGTATCCCAGAGTTTTGGATTTTCCCACGGTACCGAAATCTCCGCTTCGGCCTCCGAATTCGCCTCGACAATCCCCGCAACTTCCGGTATCTGAATCGCTTTGCCGTCGATAACCGGTCTCAAGGTCAGTTTTTGCGTGTTGCCCGTCGTGTTTTTAACCGTATACTTCAGCTTCAGCGTCTTTTCCCGCACCGAGGTCATAATCGTGAGATCGTCGATATAGACGTCACCCTTTTCGATCAGCCAGACATCCCGCTGGATGCCGCGCATTTTATTGGTGAGCCAGTTTCCCGTTCCGTGGAGCGAATCCCCATTTTCATCCCGCTCGTAATCGTCCAAAAAGATGGCCAATTCGTTTTTCCCGTCAATGACAAACGGGGTGATGTCGACCTCGGTAGGCAGCGTATATTCATGGCTGACGGCCGCATTTTTTCCGTTTATGTAAATCGTCGCAGTTGGACCGACGGCCTCGGCGATAAAAAAGTACCGCCTGCCGGTCTGCGGCTTCAAATCGAATACTCGGCGTACCCATACCCGGGTTGCGGCACACCATTCCGCCGGATAACCGAACGCGTCAAACAGATTCTCGGTGTCGGATTCACCCACAATGTCGGGATTTTGGCTGTAATACTTTTCTCCCGGCTTTTTTACCGCATCGTAGGGTTTATTGTAAAACGAGGGGACGAGATACTTCCCCTCCAGCCACCCTTCGATTGGTACTTTTGCGAAGGAAGCATCATCATAAACAGGCAGGATATCCCACCAGCCGTTTAAACAGATTTTTTCATCAAAGCGATAAATCATAAAATGCCTCCCCCGCACAGTTTAGAATAGCGAATCGCACAGCTTTTCGCGTTTTATCCGCCCGTCCCTAAAAAAGAGGTTGGGAAACACGGATAAAATAGAACAACACTATTTTGGTGTGCTTTTTCTTGATAATTTTACACAGATGTCTATTTTTTGTCAAGGGTTTTCTTCAGATCCGTCATTTGACAGCGCTTAACGGCGATGCTATAATTTTTCAGACGCGGGATGCGTCAAATTTTACTATGACGAGGCGTAAAAAATGGATCTTCAGGCTCTGTTGAAAGACATGAAAAACTGCCCGTGCGGCAAAACACATACGTTTAACACACAATTTTGCGAAATCGGCAGCGGATTAACCGCCAAAACCGGTGAAATTCTTGAAAAAGCAAATTTCGACAAAAAGATACTGCTGGTCGCTGACCGCAATACGCTGGCAGCGGCGGACGGAATTCTGGATGCGTTAAAAAACTCCGGCTTTATCATCAAACAATTTATCTACAACGACCAGAAATACGCGAATGCCGAACAGGTCGACGAAGTCGAGGCACTCTGCGCCGACATCGGCTCGATCATTTCGGTCGGCACCGGCTCACTCAACGATATCTGCCGGGTCGCGGCGTTCCGTAAGAATAAACAATACTGTATTTTCGCAACCGCGCCCTCGATGGACGGCTTCGCCTCCGACACTGCGCCGATCGTCAAAGACAATTATAAGACCTCCTGGCAGGCCAAACAACCCGAGGTCATCATCGGCGACACCAAAATCCTCGCCGCTTCCCCGACGATTTTGAAATCCGCCGGGTTCGGCGATGTGATGGCAAAATATCTTGCGCTGGTGGAATGGAAAATCGGAAACATCGTTGCCGGAGAATATTACTGTGACAACGTCGCGGGACTCGTCAGAGAGGCGCTGCGGCGCATTACGGCCCTGTGCGACCATGTCACCGATAACGATGAGCAAACCGCGGGGAAGATCATGGAAGTCCTGGTTCTGACGGGCCTTGCGATGAAACTCACCGGAAACTCCCGCCCCGCCGCCGGTTCCGAACACGTCGTCTCGCATTTCTGGGAATGTAAGAAGATCGTCAAAGGCATCTGGCCGGATTTTCACGGGCGTAAAGTGGGCGTCGCCACCGTATTGATCAACCGGATGTTCCGCCAAATCGCTGCCGATTATCCCGAAATCGAAACCCATGCCGACAACCCCGACTGGGAGGCGATCAAAAAGGCATACGGCCCCGCACTGGTTGACTCGATGCTCGCCGAAAACAATCCGAGCATCATCGACGGGATTGAACCGGCGCATCTGAAAGCGTGCTGGCCGGAAATTCGCAATCTGGTTTTAACCGAACTTCCGACCGATGAACATCTGGTGGATATGATGAAGCGCGCGGGCGCGGCAATCACTCCCGAAGAGGTGCATGTAGACGCACAATTACTGCACGACGCCCTGAAATACCACCCCTATATGCGCCGCCGCCTGCTGCTTTCGCGCCTGCTGCCGATGACGAACGTCGACATTGATCAATACATTAAATAATCATAAATCATGTAAAAGGCGGGTGAAAACCCGCCTTTTTGATTGAATATTTAAGAAAATAACCAAATCGGTGTAAAAATCGCATTTATAAATATTGCCACAATAGGCAATCCTCTGTTTTGCCTTATTTTGTTTTCATCTATCCCTTCACTAATTGCTTTATTTATTTTTATAAGGGTGATGACACCAAAAATAAACCCTAAAAACGGAATCCATGACGTACAGATAGAAGCGATCGCCCAGGCATGTGTATGATTAAACGCCTGTTGTTCTTTAATCGCTTGATTATACTGTTTATTTTTTTCGATTATTTCATATTCTCGGCTCCATAAAAGATCCCCGTTGGAATTTCGAATAACCTGTAGATTCGGACATCTCCCTAAGATTTCTTCTCTTGTGGATGAATCTGTAATATCACGTCTTTTTCCGGTACTGTCCCTGAAAAATCGAGGCATAACAATGGCTTTCAGATTTACACTCTCATCGAAAATCCAAAATCCTAAATCGGAAACGCTGTCCGGAATAGTAATAGAAACAAGCGAGTTACATCTTTCAAAGGTCTTGTTTTCAATAATTCTAACACTATCCGGAATTATAATTTCGAAAACCGGAAGATTTGAGAAAACGCCGTGAATGAGTTTAACAACCGTGTCGGGTATAACAGGAGTGGCAGAAGCGCCGTTATATTGACAGAGCAATCCGGCACGAACCACAAACGTATCCTTTCCGTTCCCACCAAAATCATTATTTTCATATTTTATCGTGAAAACGGTTCCGCAATAAGGACATGTGGTAGCGCTTTTACTTCTGTCAACTCGTAAAACCGCGTTACAATTCGTACATGTTGCACTGACAAACTGCATAAATACACCTCTTCATATCCGCATTTTATAGCAAATATTTGCAGGTGTCAACCATTTTTTGTATAAAACGTTAATGCCATTAATTCCAATAATAAGGATAGGAAACGGCAAAGGTGAACAGCCCGACGATAACCAAGAAATAGACCACCCAGAAAACCGACATGACAATCCCTACGATTAAGCCGACTTTCGACATGATCCGTCCGGCTTTGACCATACCGTTCTCAATGCCCATCTCCGCGGCTTCCCGCGCTTTGTTTTGGCCGATGATGCCGAAAATAAAACCGAGCGGCAGCTGGCATACCACCACCGCCACAATGCCCCAGACCAGCGCCGAAACCGAAGCCCCTTTGGTTTCCGGAGACATCGCGGGGGCAGAACCGGGTTGCCCCCTCCGTGCACCGCAATAGGTGCAGAATTGAACGTTATCGGCAATCTCCCTGCCGCAGTTGCTGCAATACATAAAATCCCTCCGAATGAAAAACTACCGAATTAATAATATGAATATGTGTTTGAACAAACACCAATCCAGTACAAAGAAGAGATCGCCCCTAAAACGATTCCGATAATCGACATGATCTTTCCGGCCCTGGCCATTCCGGTTGTCATACCGAGTTCTTCCGCCAAACGATATTTATTCATGCCCACAATACCCACGATAAATCCCAGCGGCAGTTGGCAGGTTACCAGCGCAACAATACCCCAAACCATCGCCGAAATCGCAGCGCCTTTGGCACCCGGAGAGACGTTCGAAGATGTATAATAATCTGACTGTTGGTATGAGGTTGTTTGTGCGCCGCAATAAGTGCAGAAAACGGACCCGTCCCGAATCTCTTTCCCACAGTTTTCACAGAACATAAAAACACCTTCCTTCAGATACTTATTTTATAGATTCTTTGTGAATATGTCAATGTATAACATTTAAGATAAAAGAATACACGCAGAAACTCTGCGCGTATTCTATGTTTGCTATGAAATTCTTAAGGAATTATCAATACCAATAATCGTAATAGCCTGAATAAGTGCTTGCGGCAACAATAGCAATAATAGCCGCAACGATCCAGTAGATCGTCCAAATGATGCCCGCGATTAAGCCGATAATTGCTAAAACCTTACCTGTGATCGTCATGCCGTTTTTGACACCCAGCCGCTGAGCCGTTTTTGCTTTATTAATCCCCACGATGCCGAACACAAATCCCAAAATCGGAACAGCGCACAAAACAAACGAGAGGATGCCCCAAACCAGTGCCGCCGTGGCTGCGCTTTTTCCTTCCGGAGATTCCATGGGAGCCGGCGCATATCCGGGCTGCTGATAGGCGGGCTGTTGATAGGTGGGCTGCTGATAGGCCGGTTGTTGATAAGTGGGCTGTTGATAGGCCGGCTGCTGGGGCTGCTGTACCTGCTGCTGCGGAGTTCCAGTCTGTGCGCCGCAATAGGTGCAGAATGTGGCGTTATCGGGAATTTCTTTGCCGCAATTCTTGCAGAACATATGTACTCCTCCTTTTTCCTTTCGGTTATATAAATATTATAAGGGGCGAATAAAAATATGTCAATATTATGTTTAAATTTTTACATTCTTGAACATAAAACGATGTTATGTTAAAATACCATTTGAAACGGAGGAGTTTTTATTCATGATCACCGTACTTTGCGCAAACCCCTGCATCGATAAGACTTTAAAGTTATCGGAAGCGATTCCCGGCGGTACTAATCGAGTTGAAAAAACCATCCGCAGTATCGGCGGAAAGGGCATCAACGTAGCTGCAGCGGCTAAAAATCTCGGCCTTGACGTGCGCTGTCTTTACTTCTCGCACGAGGAAGGCGGCTCAGCCGTCTCCGCTTTCTTACAGGAAAAAGGGATTGAGAGCCGGTCCGTTCCGGTTTCCGGACGACTGCGTGAAAACATCAAGATATTTGAACAAAACAGCAAACAGCTGACCGAATTCAATGAAGGCGGCAACCCGCTCACCGAATCGGATTCGAAAAAGATGCTCGAACTGGCCACCGAAGCGCTCAAAGACAGCGATATCTTCGTGCTCTCGGGCAGCATTCCCCCGGGTATTGAGGCCGAACTGTATGCCGAGATTATCGCACAAGCCAACTTTTGCGGCGTGCGCACGATTTTGGACACCGACGGCGAGGCGATGTTTCAGGGTATCCGAGCTGTTCCGTTCTTGTTGAAGCCCAACAAGGCCGAACTTGGGCGTATTTTCGGAAGGCCGCTGTCCGGTTCGGGAGAAGTTGCCTTGGCGACAAAGCACCTGCTGGATGAGGGCATCGCCTATGTCTGTGCCTCAATGGGCGGAGACGGCGCGCTGCTGGCCTGCCGCGACGGGATTTTCTTATGTGACGCGCTCGACGTCCCGGTCAAAGGCACCGTCGGAACCGGCGACAGCATGGTCGCGGGTATCTGCAAAGCGCTGATCGAGAACGGCGAGCCCGATAAAATCCTGATTTACGGCTGTGCGGCGGCGCACGCCTCGGTGATTCATGAAGGCACAACTCCCTGCACCAAGGCCGATTTTGAGAAATTTATCCCCGAACTGGCGGTCATAAAAATGTAATCCTTCACGAATAAATTTTGTCATCCTGAGCGAGAAGAATTGCTTCCCCGCGCAATTCTTCCTGAGGAAAATCCATGGATTTTCCTTTGAAGTCAGAAGGATCTCAGTACGCAGAATCCGGTGGAACATTACCCGGAAACTGTATTATACCGAGATTCCTCCAGAGCGTCACGAAGGGACGCTTTTGTGCCTCGGAATGACAATTTTATTTTATAATCACATTTTTTCAAAGGCGAACCGGACAGTCTCGTGCTCGGATTTGAATTCCACCCTGCGGGTGGCGATCACGCAGTCGTCGGTTTTGGTTTTAACGGTGTGTAAACCGCTGTAATCTGTCGGTTTCCAACCCTTCGGAATCCGAATCCACAGAAGACCGTTTTCACCGATGGGACGCGTGCAGGTGATTGTGAGGGTTTTTGCGTCTTCATCCCAGCAAACATCCTCAACCTCGACCGCGCCTTGCAGGACGTGCATATCGGTGGATAAAAACCACGGGTACTCGCGTACCGGTGCAATCCGGTAAACTTTAACGGAACGCGGCGGAACAGAAGCAGTGAGATCATTCGAGATTTTGCCGCAGTATCGGGCGTTCCAAAAATCGAATAAGGTATATTCGCCGCTGTATAACCCCGCTTTTTCAAGCGGCAGCTCAACAGAAAGCGGCTCGTCCCCTAAATTGATCAGCCCTACGATTACATAGGATTCCCAGTCCTTTTCGACGGGCAGCACAAAGACCTTAGGATAATCGGGATAATCCGTGTCAAAAAGATCGGCGGCGACGGCGCTTCGGTCATACTGCGGCAGCACCTTTTTGATCATGGCCAGCCGCTCATCGTCGATGGTGGCGATGTCGTCCCCAAGCATCACAGGACCCGAAGAAAGTGCAAATAAGCTGGCGACAATCTCGGCCTCGCTGTGGGGAACAGGTTTATCGACGGTCATGACGTTAAACACGTCGTTATAATAAAGCCGCCGGTCTGTGAAAAAGCTTGCCGCGAAAGACCACAGTACTTTTTTCAATAATTCAAAATCGTCCACCATGAACATGGCCGGATAAAACAACATCTCGCGATACAGCGGGCGTCCTTCGCCGAAGTCCGGGCCGACGCGTACGGCATCCACACAGCCGATATGCTGAAGCGTTGTGCCTGTGGAGGAGAGCAGCCAGGTGTCGGCGCCCGCAGCCTCCCGAATGGCTTTCAGGCCATTGCGGTAAACCTCGGGACCTTTAACCATGCTCGTATCACAATATTCGTCATACGGAAAATGCCCGGGTGTGCTGCCCGAGGCGACGTGCAGAAAATCGATCATATAGTAGCGCACGCCTAACCGGTGCAGTTCGGTAAAGACCTCTTTCAAAAAGGCAATGGCTTTCGGGTTGCTGGGGTCGAGCGCGTTGAAACAGACCCGCTCTTCCGGCGGCAGGGTCTGCGAAAGCCCGTAACCCAGCCGATACCCGTTGTTGAAAGCCACACCATCTTTTTTTAACAAACAATCCTTCATCCGTTCTGCGGTGGGAGAAAGTTTGTCGGGTACCCAGAAGGGTGCGATCCAAAACCCGGGCTGCATCTTTTTTTCGTGAATCCGCTCAAAAAGCCATTCCCAGCCGTGCGGGAAACGCTCGCGGTTATAGTCAAGCCAGTTGCCCGGCACCATGTCTTTGTAATTGGCGATGCTCATCCAGATGTTTTTAACGCCGAAACCGTGTAGTTTTTGCTCAATCGCCGCGATGTTTTCGACAACAAGGTCTTCATACAACTCCTGCGTAAAGCCGCAGCGCCAAGTCCAGCCGCCGATCCAACCGATTGAGGGCGTTGGATTGAAGACCGGCTGATAGTGTCGTGCAACCCGCTCCGCCCAATGCTCAGCAGCCGCAAATGGGTCGGTCTCTACTGCGATATACAGCGTTTCGCTGTTTTGAACCCCGCCGGGTAACAGCGAAAAGCCCTCGAAATCACAATGAAGAGCGCTCGTGATTTTCCCCTGTGAAAGGGTCAGTTCTCCGGCGGTCGTGACGCGGTCAAAGGTCAGAAAACACAGTGGAATGCTTTTTCGGGTCTCCCGGCTGAACAGGAGAGAAAATGTCTTGGAGAAGACGTTTTCCCCCTCCCGCAGAGCGCGGACGTCATTTTCCAGCACCCAACCCGATTGTTTCAAAACAGCCGGATTTCCGCCGTCCAATGCGATTTCACCGGAAAAGAGCGTGCATTTTCCCAATACGACCGGCATTGCGGAACGGTTTTCGATCTTCATCTGCAGGGTAATAAATCCCGCTTCGGTATAATACCGGGCTGTGAGTGTGAGTAAAAGGGCAGAAGTCTCCATGCTGCCGGTATAGTTCGTGTATGCACCTTCAACGGGGTCAATACCATTCTCGGTCCGCATCTTATCGGATTCCCATTTTATTTGCCTTCCCCCGACCTCCAGCGAGATGCCGGAAGTCAGCGAACATCCGTTTTGGACAAAGCCCCAGCCGTTGTGTCTCATATACAATTTGCTGTTTTCAACCATATAGATTACTCCTTCAGCGCTTTATACCGAACTCATCATAGCACAAAGCAGATGGCTGTATCAACACTGAAATATATAAAAAAGACAGGCGTTGACCTGTCTTTTTGTTCTGTATTATGATGCTTCCTTTGCAGGTATTTTGATGATGGTCATCTTTTTCCACTTGCCGGTCAAATAATAGATCAAACTGATAATGGCGCCGACCGTTGTCGCCACCGGCCCGCCGGCACCCATACCCAGCAGCCCATAACCGAGTGTAATACCCAAAATATACGAGGCCGGAATTCGGGCAAGCAGCGAAGCAACCGCAGCGCAAAACAGCGAAAAGCCCGTATGCCCAGAACCGATGAACAAACCCATAAAGCTGAACTGGAACGGTACCAGCAGATAGTCGAAACTGAAGCTGCGCAGATACTGCACACCGCTTGCGATCATCTCCGGGTCGTTGTCGAACAGGACCAAAAACGCCTCCGGGAACAGCTGAACCAAAACGAAAATAACGACACTGATCGACATCGAGATCAGCATGCCGATCCCCATGGTCTTTTTGGCGCGTCCGATCTCTCCCGCGCCGATGTTCTGGGCGCTCATTGCCGAAATCGAAGAACTCATCGCAATCGCCGGCAGAATCGCAAATCCGTTCAGTTTTGCGACTGCACCGACCGCCGCAGAAGCCGTGACGCCGAGGGTGTTGACCAACGCTGTCAAAAACAGAAACGAGAAGCTGACCAAAGTATTCTGCACCGAGGTCGGTATCCCGATTTTTAAAATCATTTTCATACGGTCGGGATGGAACCCGAAGGATTTGAGTTTAAAGTCAAAGATAAAATCGTTCTTTTTCAGGTAAATAACACACAGGAACATACTGATAGCCTGAGAGATGACGGTCGCGATTGCGGCGCCTGCCGCACCCATTTTGAAACCTGCGACGAGAATCAAATCCCCGATCACGTTGATACCGCAGGCAATGGCGACGAAAATCAACGGATTTCGGCTGTCGCCCATGCCGCGCATCACCGCACTGAGTGCATTATAACCGAAAATGAAAACAGTCCCGATCATCGTGATGGCGAAATAGCTGTTCGCCTCGGAAAAGGACTCCTGCGGCGTCTGAATCAATTTTAATAACGGAACCTTTAAAACCAGCATCACTGCGGTCATCACAACCGCCAAAACGCCCAGTGTTGTAAACAATGTGCCGATGGTCTCTTTGATCTCCTGCCGTTTTCCGGCGCCCAAATACTGCGCGATCAATACCGTTCCGCCGACCGAGAGGCCGAGTACCAAATTGGTGATCAGCAGCGTGACTTGACTTCCGATATTGACGCCGGACATGCTGGCGGTTCCGGAAAACTGCCCCACAATAATCATATCGGCGACCGAATATAAAGTTTGAATAAAATTAGACAATAAAAAAGGCAGCGCAAATTGAATCAGCTGCTTTCCGACATGTCCCTGTACGAGGTTGGTCTCAAGTTTCGGCATAGTTATGGCTACTTTCACACTTTTTAGAGTTTTGTCTGATAAATCACTTTTTCCAAAAGAAAGGACAAAACCGTTAAATTTGAATATCTATTTTTAATATTTATATCTTTGTTAATAAGAGGGGCGGATGCTCCGTTTTTGCGGAGTATCCGCCCTTCCTCTTAATTTTGCGCGGGCTCAAGCCCGTCGCGTTTTACCAATTCCCAGTTGACGGCAAGTGTCGTAATCGGATTCCCGTCGATCTTATCTTTCTTTTGAAAGATATATCCCTTTTTCATCAGGGCCTTTAATGCTGTTTGGACCTTTGAATACTGAACGTGATTAATCCCTGAGATTGTCTGTACGGTCTTATTAAAAGACAAAACCATTTTTTTGTTCTGACTCTCGAGATATTTGAAATTTTTCAAAATCATCTCGTAATAAGTTGCGAGCGGATCGGCTACGGGGGGTTTTTCGACTTCGACGCTCCAATCCGAAATGGATTGCAGCTGTTTGCTGAATGCACCCTTTACCGCGTAAATCCCGACCTCTTTGTTACATCTGTTCTTTAAAAAACGTGCCGCCGAGGAAAAATGACCGTCACCGGTGAAAATGATAAAAACTTCGGCGCTGCTGGGATCAAAGGCGCGCTGGTAGATCAAATCGAGCATGATAAAATCGGTAAAATCTTTTTTATAATGGCTCGTATTCTGGGTCTGAACAATCATATTGGTGACTTCTCTGATTTTTGATATCTCGTTCTGCATGCCCTGTACCGAAAAATCGGCAAAAAAAGTCATTTCGCGGACGTCATATTTGGTATTCAATTCCTTGCTCCAATTCTTGATGTCCGGTTTAATGCCATACAGTTTCTCGAGTGAGATGTACCAGTGTTCAAAATCCACAAATACCGCTGCCGACCGTTTTTCACCGCTTGATCGCTTTTCGGCGCCGAATATTTTGGACCATATTCCTATTTCGTTCACCTCCTTTTCGATTGAATAAAAGCCCGGCCTTCTGCCGAGCTTTTGGCACGCCCGAGGGGATTCGAACCCATGGCCTACTGGTTCGTAGCCAGTCACTCTATCCAGCTGAGCTACGGGCGCATATATCGCGGCGGTCTCCCGCCGACAGTTTTTTATTATAGCACGGATTTACTCTTTGTCAAGCGGTTCACGTTCGAATTTTCAGGAAATGAATTTTTACTTTTTAATACCGGAATTCGATGTGAAATGCAAGCGACGCGAAAATTTTACTTACAAAAAAATTGCCATTAAATATTGACAAGGAAAATCGGTTGTGCTATTATAGTCAGGCGTCGCGGCGCTTTGCTGGTGTAGCTCAGTCGGTAGAGCAGCTGATTTGTAATCAGCAGGTCGGGGGTTCAAATCCGTCCACCAGCTCCAGCGGGCTCTGCTCGCGCCAAAACCGAATACCGTATGGGGGAATTCCCGAGTGGCCAAAGGGGGCAGACTGTAAATCTGTTACGTGATCGTTTCGGTGGTTCGAATCCACCTTCCCCCACCAAAACAAAAGAGCACCTTCAGGTGTTCTTTTTGTTTTGGTATGAGATTTTAAAGTGGATTCGAACCAGGGCCGTAACGCAAGCGATGCTTGCGTCTGAATGATGTGCGACTAAAAAGGAGCAAATTCGGACCACACCAAAGTCCTTCGGGACTTTGGGAACAGTCCGGGGGCCTGTGGTTTAGCCCTCCACAGGCAGAAAAACTGCCTGCGATATAATCTACCTTCCCTACTCCATCTTCGAGCCGAACGGGGCCAGCCGCAAAATCGGATAATTGATATTTTCCAAACTATGATCGCCGGTTTTTTTGACATAACTCCACATCAAAATTACCATATGCTTCACGATTTCGGCGCAGTCCGCGTCGTTGATTCGATTGCGCATCTCCTGCGGGTCCTCTTCAAGATTGTACAGTTCATCGTCGTCAAACCCGTTGAAAACATACTTCCACTGCTTATCCCAGACCACGCGCTGGGTCAATATAATTCTGCCGCCGAAATATTCGGCAAATCCTTTATCCCATTCCGCCGGATCGCCCTTGCCGCAGAGCAGATCGGCAAACGAATTGGAATCGGGGTATTTTTCCGCTTGGCAACCCATCAGTTCCAAAATAGTCGGATAAAGATCATGAATCCCTACACGCGCTTTTAAAATGCCCTGCGGTTTGATTTTGGGCCCCGCAAGGATCATCGGAATGTTATACGCTTCTTCAAACGCTGAAATGTTTTTTTGATACAGCCCGTGCGCACCTAAAAAATCGCCATGGTCGCTTGTGAAAATCACGATGGTGTCGTCTTCCAGATCAAGCGCTTTCAGTTTTTGCAGCAATCTGCCGTATTGCTGATCGATTTCCGTAATAGACGCGTAATAGCAAATTTTGGCCTCTGTTTTTTCTTGATCCGTCAAATCCGAGAATATTTTTGCCGCTCTTTTATACAGATTCGGCTTCCCCTCCAGCGTATCGTTGAAATTTTCAGGCAAAGTGATGTTTTGGTTTTTATATAATTGGTAAGCGTCTTTTCCGCATACATACGGATCATGGGGTTCTTCTGTGCTGACAAAAAGGCACCAGGGGTCATCCGTTTGGGACAGGCGTTCCAAACTGTCCAGCGCATGCTTTACGCTGATGCCGAATGACCTTTCTTCCGGTTTCATATCGGTCACGCCGTATAAAAGGCATGGAGGATACCCCTCCATCTCTTTGATATACCTTGATTTTATCAACGGGGTCTTGACATTTGTCGTCGGGATATAGTGATCCCATCCGTATTTTTTGAGGTTCTCACTCCGCTCGACGTGCCATTTTCCGATATAGGCCGTTTGATATCCCGATTCTTTGAGTCCCTTTACCCAATGCGGATACTGATCTCTGATCACGCTTTGATCGTCATCAACCAAATGTATCACATGCAATACGCCGTGATTATGCGGCAAAAGACCCGTCATCAACGAGGCCCTTGAAGGAGAGCAAACCGCATTCGGGGCATATGCGTTTTCAAAACAGACGCCCCTGTCGATGAGGGCGTCAAAATTCGGCGTGATGCACGCGGGGTCTTTGAGCGCCTTGCCCTGCATTTGATCCACCATCAAAAATAACAGATTCGGTCTTTTAGGAATGGTAAGCCCTCCTTTTTTAAACAGTTCCCTTATATCATATAGAATAACCCATAAAAAATCAAGTCAATAAAAAACCGCCCGTTCAGGGCGGCGGCGATTTATCAAATTGATTTTTCACACACGAATAACGCAGGCAACGGCGTATTGTACCCTATACTTTCTCACCTGTATCGGTCAATGTGAAATTTATATTGAGTTCGCAGTTCAGCGCACGGGCAATTTCCCGCAAATCTCTCTCGCAAAAGTTATCGCGTTTCATTTTGCCGTTTAAGCTCTGGGGACTGATCCCAAGGCGGCGGGCCAATTCCGCCTCGGAGATATTTCCGCGTTTGATTAAAAGAATTCTGATGGTATCGCTCAAAGCCATTGGGCTCACCTCCAACGGCAGCATTATATACCAATAAACTGATAATGTCAATATATTTATGACAATATCAACTTGTGCAAGGCACGCGTTACGGCGATATACAAATTATTTTCACCCCGTTCCTGCCGATAGACCTCATGTTCGGACTCGCAGACCAACACGCAGTCGAATTCGAGACCTTTCACCTTGTCAAGCGCATATACATACACGTCGCTCTCGGTTTCAATCGTATTTTTGCCGACGGTGTAATTTCGGGAAAGCTGTGCCGCGACCTTTTCGCAGCTTGCCGAATCGGGTGTGATAACAGCAATGGTGTTCCACCGTTTTGAATCAATTTCATGCTTGAGCAGCCCGCCCAACTCGACATTATGATGGACTTCAACCGGATCGCCATGGCGTTGAAAACCCTCGATTTTTTGGTTTCGGATAATGGTTTTGCTGAACTCGACAATCTCATATGTCGAGCGATAACAGCGGTAAAGCGTGATATTCTCGGCTTTTTGACGGTACACACGCTGTATATATCCCACCTCATCATCCGAATAATTGAGGGACTGGTTGATATCCCCGACTATCAAAAACGGGCAGTTGAACCGGCAGTTCATAACGGCGTGCTGAAGCAAAGTGAGGTCCTGCATCTCGTCGATAATCAGATAATGCGCATCGTCAGCGGTGATAGAGCGAAAAAGTGTGTGCTGCAGCAATGCGGCGATATCTAGATCAACACCCGTCATATCGGTTTTGATATTCTTTTCGGAGTAAAGCCAGAGCAGAAAGCGATCATATGCCTGCTGCAGCGTAAGCGGAGTGAGCATCCGCTCCGTTTCCGAATTGACCGATGCCAAAAAGTCACGCTTGGATTTTTGATGAAAAAAGCCGCTGAAATTTCGTTTGATGTCTTTTTTTACGGGACGCAGCCGTGAAAAAAGCGGCAAATGTTTGTATTCGGTAAAAAACAACCGTTCGATTTCCTCTTTGGGCACAGTGCATTCGTCAAGTACAATGTCGGTCGGCAAAAAGCACTCCGATTCAAGCGTTTGGGCGAACTCCCCGAGTGAAGAGACGACTGCAAACTGCTCGGGAATACCGAGTTTTACAGAACAATCCGGACTTCCGATTTCAGCTCCTTTTAAGATCAAAGAGCGTTGCTCCTCATATGTATGCAGGCGGATATTGTCCTCGTTCAAGCTGGGCAAAACGCATGAAATATATTGGTGCAGATGCTTTTTGGGAGAGATGAAAACGATTTGATCGGATTGCAGCCGTTCGTTTTTATAAAGCAAAAAGGCAGCGCGGTGCAGTGCGATGGAGGTTTTGCCCGAGCCAGCAGGCCCAAACAAAAAGACAGATTGTTTGGGATTGATGCGCACGATTCGGTTTTGGTCACATTGTAGAGAAGCGACGATGTTTTTCATCTCGCGGGTGGCGTTTTGATTGAGATACGCCAACAACATAGTGTCATGAACAGGGTCGGAGATATCGGTGACCGACTCTAAAATACCGTTGCGAACGAGGATTTGATTCTTTTTGCTCATTTCAAGGTCGATGATGCTGCCGTTTGGGCTCTCGTAGCTGCAAGGTCCCACTTCGTTTTCATAAAACAACCCCGCAATGGGCGCGCGCCAATCGAGCACCAACGGTTCGAGCGTTTCGTCGTCATACAGACCCTTGATTCCGATATAGTAGGTCCCATCGGTCTCGTCGCCGGCAAAACGAAGAAGCATATTCCCGAAAAAAGGAGAATAAAGCGCCCGCTTCAATTGCCGCAGTTCCTTGACGTTGCCGTCCGCCATCTCGTCTTGGAACATGCTTCGGTCGTTCCAAAACGCCATTTCGTATCCGTCGATATCGCGAATATTATTTCGCACATGCGCGATGGTGTTCTTTCGCTCGTTGGAATAGTTTTTCAGGTTCTTCTCCAAGTAATTGATTTTTTTCGAGATAAAGTCTGTAACCGATTTAAGATACAATTTCACCGACATATTGACCTCCTAAAAACAGATCTGTGGGTCTTGCATTATACACCATAAAATTGATTGTGTAAACATTTTTTATTACTTTATAAATTATTTATTTAATATATCCCAATTCTATTGACAAAAGCATCAAGATGGTGTATAATAGATATGTCAGTTGTGAAAAACGGTGCCATAGATACGGGGGGCAGCAAATCAGATATCCGCTGGTTAACCGTAGACGATTACGACATTTTTGCCGAACACCTTGCATTATGCGGGCAGAAAATCTGCGAAAAAATCCATATGAGAATCCGCATATCTGGAAAAGACGGTATATTGCGGTATCTTTACCGACAATAAAATGGTCGCCCGCGCTTGTGCGGAAAAATATTCGGAGGATTTCTGGGAGATCGCCGACGTCCGAACTGTCAAAGAATTCAGAAATCACGAATATGCCTATCAACTGTGCTTATTTGTTCTTACATATATTTTATCGCAAAACAAAACAGCCACCATAAGGACGGAAGAAGATAATGATGCCATGCAAAAAGTAATCCGCAAACTCGGATTCACGAGATTGCAAACAAAAAAACGTAGGAGTGATCTATTTGAAAACAAAAAGTAACGCTTCTCCATTCATTATTTTAATAATAATTGCTCTTTTTTATGGCGCGTTCTTTTTTACATGGGGAACTTCACTTATAAAATGTGATTACTTGACATGGAAATATTATTCCGACTTTGAATATGCCTACTCCTCAAATACAATGCTTGGAGATATGGAATATTTTAAAGTTTTGGAATGCTCCGACAATTCGGCAAAAGTTTATTATGTATCAAAAAACATGAGCGGCGCTGATGTCTTAACTTTTGCTAAAATAAACGGAAAATGGACGGAAACAAGATGGAATACCATTTGGTCAACTACCGGAAGTGCATCGGAAGTTATCTGGCCGTATTGGTGGCACTTTATTTACGGTGGTTTTTAAAATTAATATCGCTTACAATGTATTTTAAAATAAACAACAACGCGTTTTTCACTGATAAACCGCCTCGTCGTCGCGCGTTCCGCAGTAGGAACTGCCCCAATCCAGACGAAGCTTGGGCCGGTCAAATTCGTGATACCATTTAAGCATCATCTCATACCGGCCTTTATACCGGCAGCGGAACACCGCGCAGGAGGTCAGCGTCTCATGCAAAATTCCCACCGGCTCGATATTTTCAAACAGCACCGCATCTTCCTCTAGACGTAAGTAATCTTGAAGCGACTTCAGATACTTTGCGGCTTCGGCTTTTTTCGACTCGTCAAAATCGTCCCCGTCGTTCCAATGCGGACAGGTCTCGTTGATATAAAAAGGCGTCGTCCAAGCATAGCTTTTGTTCGTTTGCTTCACCCGAACATAGACGAAATCGGCGGGCAAATTCTCAATCGTACATTCCCCGACAAAATCAAGCGTGTCGGGGCTCCAGCTGAAAATTACGCGTTCGCCCGAAATCACGTCAATTTTTTCGATGACCTCCGTTCCGTGGCATCTGCATTGCAATTGATAAGAGGATTTTTCGGTCAGTTCACTGCCTGGGAGCTTTCCGTCCAACAGCACCGACAGATAAATCCGATTGCCGTCGGTGGCATAAGTGGTTTTATTTTTCATGGCGTCGAACAGACCGTTCCGCGTCAATTTTTGCGCGTATACGGCGGTGATCGGACCGGTTCCGTAGGCGCAGTCCCGCCGGTTTAAAGATTTTCCGAACCGCCCACGCGACATCTCCACTGCCCGCGGTCCGCCCATCAGTCCCAAATGCAGGTCGGAACACCCACAAACCGCCGGACGGTATCCGAAAGACAGGGCGTGGTGCAAAAGCCATTCCGCGTTGCCGAATGCGCTGCTGATCTCCACGAGATCTTCCCGATCGGGGCGGAAATGCTCCCATTTCGGTGTGGCGCCGCCGATATGACATTCCATCAAAACATCCCGACGGGGATACAGCGTTTTCATCAGCTGCTTCATGTCCGTGCGCATATCGGGCGGAACGGGTTCGTCGGCGTTTTGATAGATCACGGTTCTGTCCTCGTCGGCGGGATGGGCTTCATAGCTCAAAAACGGGATGTAGCAGCCCTCTTTTTCCGTCTCGGTCACGGCGTTTTTATATAAATCCCATATGTATTCCCGATCGGTTGCGGGAAAAGACATCGGACCCACGGCGGAAAAGTCGAACCGACCGATGTCTCTGGCTTGAAGATGCCGCGAAAGCGGATTTACTTTTTTCGTGTTCATATGCATCAGATGCATCGTGGAATCCCCGTAACCGTGGGCGTGCAGATCGCCCCAATAAATATTAAAATCGTGTTCTCCCACCACGCAGGGATTGGATTCAAACGACCTGCCGTTCGGCAACGACGCGGCGATGCGGTATACGCCGGGCGTTGTAATACGCACATTTTCGATGACTTTATTGCCCTTGTCCTCCGGTAAAAACACAAGTTCTTCCGGCAGCCCTTTTACCGCGTCAGTAAGCGTTATTTTCAACCTGCCGGTGAATTCTTCACAGAGGTTGCCGCACAGATCAAAAACCCCGCAGGTCACACGAAACGGCGAATCAAGATTTACGCAGGTGGGAAACAGCAGCCGCGCTATGGTCGGCCGGCTGCGGGCTGTAATCGAAAATTCAAACGGCTTTTTGCCGACAAACTGCCGCTCGTTTTCCGTGACGGCTTCAAGAACGATAAACGCATCGGTGGCAGTCCAATAGGTCTCACAGGGATTTTCGGGCGAACCCAGCGCTACGATCAATTGTTCTCCGGATTCAAAACAACCCGTTTTCAGCGTCAGGCGCACTGCCTTGAAGAAACCCGAAAACGTCGGGTCGAGTTCCCATTTTTCCGCATCTCCCTGAGCCAAAGAGAGATAGTCCTGTTGCCAGACATCAACCATCTGTGTTTTTACGGCAAACGCAATATTCAAAGCGTACAGTTCCAGCGTCAAAGGCGCTTGGATATCCATGCCGTTGTTGGTGAGATAAAACGCCCAATTCCCTCTTGTGCAGGCGGGAACCTGAAATCCGTCGCCTTCATATACCGTGCCGTCAGTGCCGAAAAACCGAATCTCAAATTGTAAATCCGTTCTGTACGCCGTCCAATCGGCATTGATCATACGTTCCAAAGGGCTGGCTTCCATGATACGTTCCTCCCTGCTGTTTTCTCGGGCAGACCTCTTATTATATCAATTTTATTCTATTTTAGAGGCCGCTTTTTGTCAAGTTTGAAAAAAACATGAACATAACCCACAATTTGACTTTTAAATGAACATACGATATTATAAAGCAAGTTAAACCACATGGCAGAAAAAGTTTTTTTAAAAGCATTAAAATCTAAAGGTGTAACCATGAAACGAAAAAGAGTTTTAATTTTCACCGCCGCCGCTGTCATTTCAATCGGTTTACTTTTCTGTATATTGATTTATAACGGCGTTATTATTTTAAACGGAGCAACTGCACAAAAATATTCGGTGCGCGGAGTGGATGTATCCTCATATCAAGGCGAAATCGACTGGGAAACGCTTGCAGGTCAGGATATTCAGTTTGCGTTTATCAAAGCCACCGAGGGCAGCAGCTATGCCGATGCATATTTTGCTGATAATTACAAACAAGCGGCGGCATACGGGCTGCGTGTAGGCGCTTATCACTTTTTCAGCTATGACAGCTCAGGCGGCACACAGGCCGACAACTTTATCAAAACCGTTCCGATCATCGAAAATATGCTGCCGCCCGTAGTCGACGTGGAGTTTTACGGGGACAAAGAGAAAAATCCCCCCGATGCCGAGACCGTTGAAACAGAGTTAACCGCCCTTTTGCAGAAACTTGAAGCATATTACGGATTGAAACCGATTCTATATGCCACCGAAAAATCTTATCAGCTGTATATCGCGGATCGCTTCGACGGCTATGACATTTGGATCCGCAATGTCATTACAACCCCAACCCTCTCGGACAACCGGGATTGGACCTTTTGGCAGTATACCAATCGGGAACGGCTGGACGGCTATCGGGGTGATGAAAAATACATCGATATGAATGTGTTTTACGGGTCAGCAGAAGAATTTGAATCTTATACACGATAAAAAACGCCCTTGACAAAAAAGCAGATCAAGAGCAAAATGGTCCCGTAACAAAAGACGGAGGGACGATCATTCATGCAGATTCAATATCTCGGAACCGGGGCTGCGGAGGGCTTGCCCGCGCTGTTTTGCCATTGTGAAAACTGCCGCCGCGCACGGCTTCTCGGCGGACACAACATCCGCTCCCGCTCGCAAACGCTCATCGACGATAAAATCCTCATCGACTGGCCGGCGGATTCGTTTATGCATATGCGCAACTGCAATATCGACTACGCACACATTTCCACCTTGCTCATCACACACACCCACGGCGATCATTTCTACCCCGCCGACTTCGCGATGCGCCGACCCGGTTTTGCCCATATCGACGACTGCAAACCCCTGGACATCTACGGTTCGGAGGACATTTTGCCGGATATGGAAAAATATATCGTCAAGCTGCCCGAAAGCAACCCGAACCTCATTCGTGTGCATATTGTCGCACCCCGCATCACCTTTGAAGCGGACGGTTACCGGATCACACCGCTCGAAGCCGTCCACGGTACCGACCACCCCTATGTCTATGTGATCGAACACGGGCAAAAGACCCTGTTCTATGCCCACGACACCGATATTTTTGAAGACGCGGTTTGGAATTTTATTAAAAACAGGGGCTGGCGCTTTGATTTTGTGTCGATGGATTGCACCGAGGGGTTAAAGCCGATCGAATACCGCGGCCATATGAATTTTGAGCGAAATCTGCGGTTTCGCAAAACATTGAAAGAACGCGGTGCGGCAGACGGCAACACCGTATTCTGCCTCAACCATTTTTCGCACAACGCCGAAGCGGCGCTTTATGATGATATGGCTCCGATCGCCGAAAAAGAGGGTTTCATCGTTGCATACGACGGTATGAAATACGATTTTTAACAGCAAATATCCCCCGGATTTTCCCGGGGGATATCGATTTTAAACGGATATTTCAAAGTACCTGCTCAAGTTTTTTGAGCAATGCAAGCGCCTCGGTGTCGGCGGCTTTGCAGCGATCGATCAATTTTGCGAGCTTGCGGCGGGTTTCGGGTTGTGCCAACGCCTTGAGCTGCTTTTCGTCCCGGCACCAACCGCCGAGCGTCTTATACATCTCAAACGCACCGTCTCTCACAATTCCGAATTGCATGGCAATCTCCGCAAACAGCGGCTGCCCGGGATTTTTTTCGGCTTGCTTTGCAAAAAACTTCGCCGCATTATCCCTGCCGTCTGCAAGGCAGTCCATCCCGTCACCCTGACACATCAGCCGCTCGACGAGCAGCGGCATGATCAAATCTTTCGGGAACTGGCTCTCATCCGTGATCGCCTTTTTCCAGGTCTCGTATGCCAGAATACCCTTTGCGTAATCGCCGTATTTTCTGCCCGAAAGCACGGTGACGGCGTTATGAACCAGTTCCTTGAGCGGCATCGGGGCTTTGACTTTTTCACCGAGTGACATCACGGCATAAGTGCCTGCGTTTTCCCACCAGCGGTCGGTGATAAAATAGCCTGACTCGTCGAACTTCACCTGCGTTGCGAATTCGGGGCTGTCTTGAAAAAAGTTCCACCCAAGCAGCGTTTTGCCGTTATCGCGGTAACCGGTGATCAGGCAGGCCTCCGGCGGGCCGATGAACCCGAGCCCGATACAAGGCGAACCCTTGTCGATCTGCTCTCTGATAAAGTTGATAAACTCCTCTTTCGTTGCGTTCGATTTAACTTCGGAATTTTTCTCATCGTTCCTGAAGAATTCGCCTTTGCACAACATTGTGAATTCCCGACCAAGGACTTCGATTCCCTTTTTAAAAGCCATGATCGGATCGTCAAACGCAAGCAGGACATCGACATTCCCGCCGTTCCAGCAGGTCTCGTCCCAGGTTAATCGGAACGCCGCACCGCTCGCCGTCATCGCATAATCGTAATCGACGTCCTCGCCGAGATAGTTTGCCGCTCCTTTGAGGCAGATCGGGAACGGCGTGCAGCCGTAGACGCCGTAGCCGACCTTCGGAACGCCGTATAAAACTGTGCTGTCCTGCGTATTTTTCGGTTTAATCTCCATGCTTAAAATCCTTTCCGAGACGCCGAAGACCCCCGCGCAGAGTTTGATGTTTCCGACCGGTGGCCTCTGCTTTCGGAACTCTTGCGGCGTTCTGTTCGTGATGCGCTTGAAAGCGCGTGTGAAGGTGTCAGGATTTTGAAACCCGTATTGAACGGCGATGTCCAGAATGCTTTTCTCACTGTGGATCAAGTCGAAGGCCGCATGCGATACCCTGCGTTCCAAGATATAGCGCGACAGTGAAGTACCCGTCAGCCCGGCAAAGATCGCCCGAAGATGTGAGAGTGAGAAGCCTGTGCACTTTTCCAACTCTGCATAGTCGAAACCCGACTCAATCCGGTTTTCAATAAATACAGTAACCGACCATATGACCAGAAAGTAATCCATGAACATCCCTCGCCCTTCATGCATGAAGTGATTTGATTATATCATACTGATATAATCCGTTCTCGACTTTTTTAATGGCGATAAGGCGCATCTCTCACCCGCTTTAAATCATACTATTAAAACTTGAATATATTTTTTATCTATGTTATACTATTAAAGTAGCGTATTATGGGATGTTTATGTATGCCCTTTACTTCATGATACTTCATATCCGCTTGATTATAACGCCATGCGTTTTTAATTTAAATTGCTTATCACCCATTAAAGTAAAGGAATAATTTTAGAAAGAGATTTTTTTCATGTCATTTAGCCAATTGCAGCTCTGCCCTCAGATTTTGAAATCGCTGGAGGAACAGGGCTACGAAACCCCGTCGCAAATTCAGGAAAAAGCCATTCCGGAGGTGCTTTCCGGCCGCGATATTTTGGGCTGTGCCCAAACCGGAAGCGGAAAAACCGCCGCTTTCGCCCTGCCGATCCTCCAACTTTTATGGAGTAAATACGGCAGCGATAACGATCATTCCAAAATCCGCACGCTGATTCTCACCCCTACCCGAGAGCTTGCCATTCAAATTTACGACAACTTCAAGGCCTACGGACGCCACCTGCCGCTGCGCTGCGGTGTGGTCGTCGGCGGCGTCAGTCAGAAAACACAGGAACAAATGCTCACAAAAGGCATTGATATTTTAATCGCAACACCGGGACGGCTGTGCGACCTGATGGATCAGGGCGTTATCAGTTTAAAATCCGTCGAATTCTTCGTACTGGATGAGGCCGACCGGATGCTCGATATGGGCTTCATTTACAGCGTCAAACGGATCGCCCGCGCGTTGAGATCCGACCGCCAGACCTTGTTGTTTTCCGCCACGATGCCCACCGAGGTCGTCCGTTTGGTGGACACCCTGCTCAAGGATTATGTCCGCATCGATATCTCGCCCGACACCCCGGCTGTTGAGACCATCGAGCAGCGGCTCTATTACGTCGATACCGCACACAAAAAAGACCTTTTACTCGACATCCTTGCCGATGAAAACATCCGGCAGGCTCTGGTGTTCACTCGCACCAAGCACGGCGCAGATATGCTCACTAAACAGCTTGTAAAAGCCGGCGTATCGGCGTTGGCCATTCACGGCAACAAGTCTCAGAACGCACGCCAAAACGCGCTGAGAAGTTTTAAAGACGGCTCGGTGAGAATGCTGATTGCGACGGAGATTGCCGCGCGCGGCATTGATATTAAAGAACTGCCCTATGTGTTTAACTACAATATCCCGGAAGAAGCCGAGATGTATATCCACCGTATCGGGCGTACCGGCAGAGCCGGACAAGGGGGCGTTGCGATCTCGTTTTGCAATTACGAGGAGCTTCCGTTGATCCAACAGGCCGAAAAACTGCTCACCAAGAGCATTCCGGTCGCCGAAAACCCCAAATATCCGCTGACCGACACAACGGTTCACAACAAGACAGGCCGTTCGGGAGGTCAAAACCGCCGCGGTGCTTCTCTTGATACAGCCAATATCGGACGTGTCAATATTAAAAGCGTTTCCGAGAACCGTTCTGCCGCAAAACCGGCCGAGGTGATTGCCAAAAACAATGCCCTTGCCAAGTCCACCGCACCGAACGCGCATCGTTATAACCGTTCCAGAGTCCGGTCATACGGAAAAAGAAGATAAAAAGTACAGTATAACGCCACATCATGGAACCGTTTGAACTCCTAAATATCATTAAAGCAGAATATCAAGCCGTTCTCAACGAAAATCTGTGCGGGATTTATGTGCACGGGTCGCTTGCGTTCGGGTGTTTTAATCCGGTCAAGAGCGATATTGATTTCATTGTTGTTGTGAACGAACCGCCGACTCTCGACCAAAAGCAGGCATTGATTCAAACGCTGCTTCAGCTGAACCCGGAGGCGACGAAAAAGGGGTTTGAGATGAGTGTGGTGCTGCTTCGAGATTGCTTAAACTTTTCTCACCCGACGCCTTTCGAACTGCATTTTTCCAATGCATACTTAAAAAGAGCGATTAAAAACCTGCCTGAATATTGCCGTACCGTGCACGGAAAAGACCCCGATTTGGCTGCGCACTTTACCGTAATTAAGCATATCGGGATCGTCCTCTGCGGAAAACCGATTGACGAAGCGTTCGACGAAGTTCCGAAGGCCGCTTATCTCGACAGTATCAAAGCCGATCTCGAAAATTGCGAAAGCGAGATAGAAAACAGTCCTGTCTATTATATCCTCAATCTCTGCCGGACGTTGGCTTATTTCAGAGACGGAATCGTCGTTTCGAAATCGGACGGCGGAAAATGGGGGATATCACATCTTCCCGATAAGTATACCGCGCTTATTCAAGCAGCGCTGGACAGTTATTCATCGGATGCGGAATTTGAATCAAACAGATCCGTCCTGCGGGAATTCGCCCGTGAGATGTTGTTAAAAATTATATAACAACCATAACAGCTTTCACATTTTCAAAATGCCGAAACGGGATATGAATCAATAAATGAACCCCATCGCAAGGATGGGGGTTCTTCTCTTATTGTTGAGGATTGGAAGTTTTCATAAATGTTTAATCAAAGCGACAACCAACCCGGCGAAAAGTATGACAACCAATCCGATAAACAGAATGGCCGCCAACCCGAAAACCAAAGCTTTCAGAACAAACTTAAATATAAGAGCGCCCAAAAAAACCACGGCAATTATTGATAATAACAATCCGATGCTGATTCTTCCCATTGTAATGCGATAAAACGTCCGTTTTTTCGGATTTCTTACCGCTCCGCTCCTTTCCGAAATTCCATAATTATATTGTGCTTAATACCTGTTTTAAATCCCGGTTATTTTTTTAATTTTAAGCCGAATGGGATAACTTAAAATTATGCCTGCCCTACTTTCCCGTCGGTCCGTTCCTTCTCATCATACATCCGTTTATCGGCCTCTCGGATAATTTCATCGGCTGTGCGGGATTCCCCCGCTTTGATAAATGCATAACCGATACTCATAGAGAGGTTGTATGGCGCCGTCCCCTTTTCGTTGAAGCGTTGGGTTTCTTCTTTGATGGCCTGCATAGTTATAAAAGCAGTCTCGGTGGTTTCACATTCCCCGATTACGATGAATTCTTCTCCGCCGATTCTGGCAATAAAATCAGTTCGGTTTACCGCTTTGATCAGGATCGTCGCTACGTTCTTAAGTGCTTCGTCTCCAATGGCATGCCCGAATTTATCATTGATTTTTTTAAATTTATCAATATCAATCATCAAAGCGAACAAGATGGGATTCTTTAATTGTGAGTTGATTTTATTGTTGATAAAGGTCTCATAACGCCGGCGGTTGCTGAGGCCGGTCAGCGCATCTGTTGTGATTAACGTGTTTTGCAGATTAAAATAGATAATCAACAACGAGATTACAGACCCGATCCAAAGGACCGAAATACCGTAGAACATCCACTGTATCACCGCACAAATAACCGGAAGAATCGGATAAAGATAGAGAACCCGGATGGTCTCACGCTTTGTTGTCATGGGGTCTTTTATAACCATGTGCAGCATAACAAAATAGATGCCGAAAATATAAAACAGCGTTAAAACGAAACACAAAAAGAAATAATTTCCCCGTGTATAATTGTTTTGAGCATCAATAGAGAAGAAAAAAGGTGTGTATAAACTGACCACCGTCAATACTGTGGCCGCAAAAGCGGGAATTGCAAGCCATGGCAGCTGCCGAATAATTTTTCGCGTATTTACGCCGAGCTTATATTCACAATAAATATACCAAACAAAACATATTGCCGGCTGCAAAATATAATACAATGCCGAGTCGATGCGTAAAACCACACCCGCAAGAGGTGTCGGATTACCGTTTAAAAGCCACATTACCGTATCGGTAATCAATAAAAACATATTAAAATAAAGCATTACCGTGAATAATCTGTCATCGACGCTTTTTCGCATGATACTGTGTGATCCGAAATTGATCAGCATCAGCAAAAGCAATACCACTCCGATTGCATTAATTGTTACATATAATGCATTATTCACCATCATCAAACTCCGTTCATCTGCCCGAGAATTTCCCAGACATGAAAATTCATCTTTCAGTATACTGATTTTTTGAGATTTTTCCAGATGTTCTGGGTATACTTTTACTGACTCGCCCCGATCATCTGATGAAAAAGCGACAGCATACGTCTTACAATTCGGCATTTTTTGGATATTTAAAAGCAGTCCGAAATATGTTCCCTGAGTATTTCCAAAATTACAAGCACATTCAAAAGATCGACAAGGCTGCAAGAACCTGCATCTCTTTTTACAGATACAGATTGTAACATGCAAAAAACGATTAATCAAGTATATTTAATAAATCCGAAAAAAACTGTTGACATTCGAGTTAGCATATGCTAACATAGTGGCGGAAAGCGGGTCCTGCGGAAAACGTTTTTCGCTTCCGCCTTTGGGCGGACCTGCCCTCTGATATCATTCATCGAAAGGATGTGAATATATGACACTTGACCGACTCCCCATCGGCAGCGGTGGATTTATCACAAGAGTCAACGGCGAGGGTGCTTTGCGGCTGCGTCTGTTGGATATGGGTTTGATTCCAGGCACGATGATTTCTGTTCACAAAATGGCACCGCTCGGCGATCCGATTGAAATCCGAGTACGCGGTTATGAACTGACGCTGCGCAAAGAGGATGCGGCGTTAATCGAATTAAAAGGAGGAAACGGACATGGTTTTTGCGCTCGTGGGCAATCAGAACAGCGGCAAGACGACGCTGTTCAATGCCCTTACCGGGTCCAACCAGCACGTCGGCAATTTTCCCGGCGTAACCGTGGAGCAAAAGGTCGGAGAAATCAGAAATTCGAAGAATAACTCCGTCGTCGATCTGCCGGGTATCTATTCGATTCGCCCCTATTCCACCGAGGAAATCGTCACCCGCGATTTTATATTAAATCAAAAACCCGACGGCATCATCAACATCGTCGACGCCACCAATATCGAGCGAAATCTGTATCTCACCCTGCAATTGCTTTCGCTGCGCATTCCGATGGTGCTGGCGCTGAACATGATGGACGAGGTGCGCGAAAACTGCGGCACGATCGACACCGTCGAGATGTCGAAACTGCTCGGAATTCCGGTCGTGCCGATCTCCGCCGCCAAAAACGAGGGCATCGCCGAACTGGTGGACTGCGCCGTGCGCACCGCCGAAAACAAAATCAAACCCTCGGTGATGGATTTCTGTTCCCCGGGACCCGTTCACCGCTGCATTCACGCGGTCTGCCACATTGTCGAAGACCACGCCCAACGCATTGGCGTCTCGCAGCGCTATGTCGCAACCAAGCTCATCGAGGGCGATGATATTCCGTTTATCAATAAACTCGGGCTGACCCAAAACGAACTGGATCTGATCGAACACTCGGTCGTCGAGATGGAACAGGAGCGCTGCCTCGACCGCAACGCCGCGCTGGCCGACATGCGTTACGCTTTTATCGAAAATGTCTGCGCCAAAACCGTGGTCAAATGCAGCGAAAGCAAAGAGCATCTGCGCAGTGTCCGGATCGACAACGTGCTAACCCATAAAATTTTTGCGCTTCCGATTTTTATTGCGATCATGGGATTGGTGTTTTGGCTGACGTTCGGCGTGGTCGGCAGCTTTTTATCCGACCTGCTGTCCATGGGCATCGATGCGCTTTCCGGTCTTGTCGACACCGCACTGACGAACTGGGACGTCAACGCCGTTTTGCAGAACCTGATCATCGACGGGATTTTTGCCGGCGTCGGCAGCGTGCTGTCGTTTCTGCCGCTGATCGTCGTGCTGTTTTTCTTCCTCTCGATTCTCGAAGACACCGGCTATATGGCGCGGGTGGCGTTCGTGATGGATAAGCTGCTGCGCAAAGTCGGGCTCTCGGGCCGCAGCTTTGTGCCGATGATCATCGGATTCGGCTGCTCGGTTCCGGCGATCATGGCGACCCGGACGCTGGCCAGCGAACGCGACCGTAAAATGACCATTATGCTGACGCCGTTTATGAGCTGCTCGGCAAAAATCCCGATTTATGCGGTCTTTTCCGCGGCTTTCTTCCCCGGCCACGCTGCGCTCGTGATGATTGCTTTATACCTTACGGGCATCCTCGTAGGCATTCTGGCGGCGCTTTTGCTCAATAAAACCGCATTCAAAGGCAAGCCGGTGCCGTTCGTGATGGAACTGCCCAACTACCGCCTGCCCTCATTCAGAAGCGTCCTGTTGCTGATGTGGGACAAAGCCAAGGATTTTTTGCAGCGGGCGTTTACGATCATCTTTTTGGCGACCATTATCGTCTGGTTCTTGGGCGCGTTCGATTTCCGGCTGAATTATGTGACCGACCATTCGCAGAGCTTGCTGGCCGCCATCGGGCAGCTGATCGCGCCGATTTTTGCACCGCTCGGCTTCGGCGACTGGCGCATCACGACCGCATTGATCGCGGGATTTACGGCCAAAGAGGCCGTCGTGAGCACTCTCGGAGTTTTGACGCAAACCACCGCTTCGGCGCTTTCGGGTGTGCTGCCGGGGTTGTTTTCCTCGCTCTCCGCCGTCAGTTTTCTGATCTTCACCCTGCTCTATACCCCCTGCGCGGCCGCCGTGGCGACGATCAAACGCGAATTGAATTCCGGCATCAAAACCCTCGGCGTTGTGATCGGGCAGTGCGTGATCGCCTGGGTCTGCGCGTTCCTTGTCTATCAGATCGGAAGTTTGATTTTTTAACCGATTCGTGAAAGCAATGTCATTGTATAAATAAAAATTTTACGCTATAATGAATCTCGCCGAACGATAAAGCGGCGGGATTCTTTTAATTAAGGGTGGTTATTTTTATGCCGCAAAAAACACTTGGCGTAATCTGTGTAAAAGAAAACGATTTGCTTGCGGTTTTTCAAGCCGCCTGCCCCGATTTGTTAATTTTAAAACCCGACGACACAACGCAGGAATCCCTTGGCAGCTGTGATGCGATTGCGGTACTCGGCGGTGCGGCCAATACGCCGCTCGAAATTCCGGCAAGAACCCGTGTGTTGATTGAAAGACAGATTGCGGCGGGAAAGCGTTTGCTCGCCGAATTCTGCGGCAGTATCGGGGAAATTTACTGGCCGGAGGCATCCTCCACCCGATTTGACCGTCCGGTTTGGCTCGGGCCCGATCTTCCGGGACTTGCCGAAGGCGACATCTTGGACGACCAGTGCGGCATGCGCGTCAAACCGTGGCTGTCGCTCGGAACGGCAAAGCCGCTGCTGCAATTTGTCCGCAAAAATGTCCACGGTCATATTGCCGTCACCGAAGAGACCTTTCAAAATGTGACCGAGCGCGGGCTTTGGCTCGAAAGCGACAATCTCCTGATCTGCTCGTTCCGGCTGTCGAATTTCAACCGCAGCCGGTTTTCTCCGCGCAGCCGCTGGCATGCGGTTGTCCGCTATATCACCGAATGGCTGCTGGGACAACCCGCCGGTGCGCATATTTTCGACGGCCTTGAAAGCACTTATGAGCTGCTGCCCGCCGATCCGAATGCAGACGATTTCGAAGCACAGCTTTCGGACAGCGCCGAAAAAGGGCTCGGTTGGTTTAAAAACGCCGGAATTTTGATTCACGACGGCAAAGACGGTGTGTTGGAAGGGCTTGCGACCGAGATTGACGGCGACGGAAACCAACGTATGCTGACCGGTGTGCGCGACGACTGCAGCGGCGAAACCGCCCTGCCCCACTTTTTGAATTATTTACTGCACGGCAAAGCCGAAGACCTTGCGATTTCGGACAATCTGCTTGATTTTTGCTTTGATTGTTTTCAAATCAAAGAAGGCCCGCTCGAGGGCATGATGCGCTGGACGGAAATCGGCTGGGGCGCATGCTATCAGGACGATGTGGCGAGAGCGATTCTGCCGCAGCTTTTCAAATGCCTGATTCTGCAAAACGACAATCACCTTTCCGACTGCGTGTCCGCACTCCGTTTTCTCGTAAAAACCACCGGCACCGACGGCACAAGGGTTTCCAGAACCGACAACTTTAAACTCACGCCGCAGGAGATTGAACGGCTTCACAGCACCTCGGGCAATTTCCCGTGCGCGCATCACAACGCATATTACTGGGCCGCTCTGCTGCTGGCTTACAAACTGACCGGAATCGAGGAATTTAAAAACGTCGCCGTAAAAGGGCTTGAGACGCTGATGAATGTCTACCCGAACACCATCCGCGAACACAGCCAGACGCAGGAACTTTGCCGCTTGATTTTGCCGCTCGCCTATCTCTATTGGGTGACGGGCGAAAAAAAACATAAGGATTGGCTGTATCAAGTCGCCGCCGATCTGCAGCCCATGCGTCATAAAAGCGGCGCCTACGCCGAGTGGGACGAGGGTTACAAAGCGCACCGCTTCTCTCAAAATGACAGCGAATGTTCGCTCTTGACCAAAAACGGCGATCCGGTGGTGGATTTGCTCTATTCCTGCAACTGGCTGCCGATCGGATTCATTCAGGCGTATTTCATCACCGGTGATTCCTACTTCAAGGAACTGTGGAAAGGCATTGCCGGATTCATGGTCAGCGCACAGATTCACAGTGCAAACCCGAAAATCGACGGCGGCTGGACACGGGCATTGGACCTTGACCAAATGGAGGTCTTTGCCCTGCCGAATGACCTCGGCTGGGGTCCGTGGGCGATTGAGTCGGGTTGGACGGTCGCCGAAATTTCAGCGGGTCTGATGATGGGCTTGCTCGAGGACAAATTGAAAGGATTTTTCAAAAAGTGACCAAAATACTTGCGATCGGGAACAGCTTTTCCGAGGACGCCACGGCTTATCTGCATGCCATTGCCGAAGCCGGCGGAATGAAAACGAAAATCGTCAATCTCTATATCGGTGGATGCTCATTGCAGCGGCATTGCGAGAACATTCAAAATGATGCCGCCGCCTATGATTATCAGTTGAACGGTGTTTCAACGGGTACGCTTGTGTCCATCAAACAGACGTTGCTCGAAGATGACTGGGACATCGTGACCATGCAGCAGGTCAGCCACGAAAGCGGACTGCTCGAGACCTATTTTCCCTATCTTGCCGAACTTTCGGCTTATGTACGAAAGCTGAGACCGCTTGCCAAGCAAGTTTTCCACAGAACTTGGGCGTATGAAATCGACTCGACCCATCCCGGTTTTGCCAACTACGACCGCGATCAGGAGCAGATGGCAAATGCCATCGAAACCGCAAGCGCCGAAGCGGCAAAGCGCATCGGCGTTCCGATCATCCCCTGCGGCGATGTGATCCGACACTTGCGCAAAACGCCCGCATTCGATTATGCTAACGGCGGGCTTTCGCTGTGCCGAGACGGTTTTCACATGGATTACATCTACGGCAGGTATGCAACGGCGGCGGTCTGGTACGAGTTTTTACTCGGCGGAGATATCGCAAAAAACACCTTTGCGCCAAACGGAGCGGAAGCGGATAAACTATCATTGATTCAAAAGATTGTACATGAAATCGTACAAAAGGAGAAAAACCGATGAAAACCGAACGGAAATTCCCGGCGGCAACGGTCACGAAAAAGGCCGAGGCGTCCCTGCGAAACGGCCACCCGTGGGTCTACGGTGAGGAGATTACCAATGTCAACGGGCCTTGTGAAAACGGCGGTCTGATGGACGTGCTGTCCGAAAAAGGCGTCTATCTCGGCACGGGGCTTTTAAGTGAAAAGAGCAAAATCCGCGTTCGGGTGCTGGCCGCCAATGCCAACGAAACTTTCGGCGACGCGTTTTTCGCCCGCCGCTTGAAATATGCGATTGATTACCGCGTCACGGTGATGCGGGACGATTTCTCGTGCTGCCGCCTGATTTTCGGCGAGGCCGACGGCCTGCCCGGTCTGACGATTGACCGCTACAATGACATTCTGGTCAGTCAGATTTTGTCCTATGGCATGGAACAGCGCAAAGACATGATCTATCGCGAACTTGTGAAAATTTTAAACGAATACGGCGTGACCGTCTCGGGCATTTTCGAGCGCAACGACGTCTCAATCCGTTCGCTGGAAGGGCTTTCTTTGGGCAAGGGTTGGTACGAGAGCGATTTTATTTCGCACCCCGAAAGCGCAATTACCGAGATCACCGAAAACGGTTTAAAATACGCGGTAGACGTGGAAAACGGCCAAAAGACCGGCTTTTTCCTCGACCAAAAATATAACCGCGCCGCTTTGGCCCGCATCGCCAAAGGGCGCAAGGTACTCGATTGCTTCACTCACACCGGGTCGTTCGGCATGAACGCGCTGATGGGCGGCGCAACGCACGCCACAGCGGTCGATGTTTCGGAATCGGCGCTTGCACTGGCAAAACAGAACGCCGAAAAAAACGGGCTGACCGACAAAATGGATTTTATCTGCGCCGATGTGTTTGATTTGCTGCCTAAACTGCGCGAGCAAAAAGCGGATTATGACCTGATCATCCTCGATCCGCCGGCGTTCACCAAGAGCCGCAAAACAGTTGCGGGCGCGGAAAAGGGCTACCGCGAAATCAACAGCGCGGCGATGAAACTCCTGCCGCGCGGCGGTTATCTGGCTACCTGTTCGTGTTCGCATTTTATGACGAATGAGCTGTTCGTCAAAACGTTGTTGACGGCAGCATCGGACGCGAATGTCACGCTCAAACTGATTGAGGCGCGCAAACAGTCGCCCGACCACCCGATTTTACTGACCGTCCCCGAGACCGATTATTTGAAGTTTTATTTATTCCAGGTGGTTTAAATCCGTAGGGAACAGTCTTAACTGTTCCGCTTTCGGAATTAGCGAGCGTCGTAAAATCCGTGAATCGTAGGGGCGAACTGCGTTCGCCCGCTAATTTTGGTTCAATAAAACAAAACACCTCTATGGGAATTGACGGGCGAACGCAGTTCGCCCCTACGCCGTAATATAACACCAAATAATAGAGCGAGATAGGGGATTCCGCTCTATTATGTCATGTATTGCTTAAAACTATTCGATGACAGGGCTCCGCACTCCGGTATCAATATCAACTTTATAGTATATATCGTAATACTCCCGATAAGTTACCGTGCCGTCTTCATTTAGCTGCAAATCAACGAAATACGGCTCGGTGTTATAAATCTCGGCAAGATATTTTCCGATCAGTGTCCAATTTGCTTCGGAAGGATTTGCGATGTCGCTCAGATCATAGGTATAGAGGTAATCATACATCACAAGATCATTGTTTTCATCTATATATCCGCAAGTAAATATATAGATCAAACGATTGTTATCAGGATCATAAATACAGTTGCTAACATACTTCGCGGTTCCTTCGGATATTTCTTCAGTGTTATTCTCATCAAACGTTTCTAAAAAGGGAATGCTGTATTTTTCACGGGAATCCATATCAAAAATGACCTCGCCGCCGATTAACGCATATCTTTCCCCGAGGAAAATGACGCCTTCCATTCTCTCGCCGGTTACAGAAGGGTCTGCAAAGAAAACATGAACTAAATTTTCAATACTCCCTGCATTGTCAATGTAAACAAAGCACTCATCTTCGAAACCGTAGTCGTCTTCCTCAACATTAACACTGATCATGATTTCTATTAAAAACTTATCTGAAAAATAGTATTCATGATAGTCATATTGATAGATATAAGATATTTCGGCTACTTTATTTCCCCATTCATATTCAAATGATCCATTTTCATAAAATGAATTTGCAGAAATTGATGATTCTTGAACCTCTGAACCTTTATTTGTTTGACAACCGATTGTGAGTATCGCAATGATGAGGCAGAAAAGAATGATCAGCGGCTTTTTCATAAAATGCACCTCCGATTATTTAGATTATTCATTCGGCACGAAATTCAACTTCGCGATCAAATTTTCATAGGGATCATTTTCGTAGATAAAATACTCGCCCGGCGCAATTTTTAAATTATTCCTTTCCATATATAAATAAAGTCTTGAAAAAGCGTGAGTAGATTCATCCGCAGCATATTCTTTCCAGACATAAATCGTTTTTTCTCCTGCGAATCCACCGTCTTCCCTCAATCTTGCAGCGTCATAGACACCACCATCTTCAACAATAAAATTGGGAACTTCAATGATCTCATTTGACGATATGATAAAATTGAGTTTTGCTCCGTAATGAAGATAAAATTCAATACAGTCATCTGTTTTCCATTTCAGCAAAGCACTCGGATCTCCCGTATCTTCATATCGATAAGAAGCCTCATATAACATGATCCATTTATCTTCGGCAATATCATAGAGGAACAGATACTGCATAGACGGTCTGATCACATAATCAAAGTTATGGCGTCTTGAAAATACTGCGATCTTTGTTCCTGTTGAATTTACGTCGGACTCGACAATATAACTCCATTCGATATTATCAAAATAGCTGTTATCCATGATATTCTTTTCTTGGCCTGTCTCGATATCGATAATGGTTCCTTGATCAATCAACGCTCGATTGTTATCAATCCATTTTACGGTTTCGATAAAAGTATAACCATAATCCTTAACAAAATGATCAAAATCGTTCAAGAACAGATAACTCACATAATTTTCATAGTCATCATCAACATACCAAAGGCAAACAGCTACTTCAATAAATTGATTTTCCCCATCGGGTGAAGGATAGACATTGTATGCTCTCACATAGTTTATAAATTCATCATCATTTAAATATGGCTGCAGAATCGCTTTATATTCTTCGAGTGTATAAGGAGAATCTGACGGAATACCTGTATTTTCACTTGAAACAGCGGGAACACTGCTCGCTTCGCTTGATTCCAAACTTGAAATATCAGAAACACCGCTTTCTTCGCTTAAAACCGAACTCGAAACGGCAGAAACACCGCTTTCTTCGCTTGAAACCAAACTCGAAACGGCAGAAACACTGCTTGCTTCGCTTGACTCCGAGATATTCTGACATCCCGATATCATAATCAATAGACCGAGCAGTATTAGGGTTGTGCGTTTAAAACACATCTGTAAATACCTCTTTCGTCAATAATATCATAATCCCGTAGCGCTTTGATTGATATCATCATACCATAATCATCCAAAAGGTCAAGGCAAAAACACAAAATCACGGATTTCCCGAGAGATCATTTGTACTCAAAACATCAGGATTTTTATAAACAATATGCTATAATAGAAACACAAAAGTACTTTTGAAATCGTTTGGGGGTGTTCGGTATTCGGGATCTCGGTGTTTTGACGGTTTCACTCGCTTATATCGAAGATAATATCAAAAACGACATTTCGCAGGAAGACATTGCTTCGTCTTGTTTTTGTTCGCTGTCTCATCTGCAAAAACTGTTTCGGTATGTCTTTCGCATCTCGGTCGGGGGCTACATCACCCGGCGGCGCATGACGTTAGCCGCGCGTGATCTACTTACGGGTGCAAGCGTCCTCGATACGGCAATGAACTATCAATACAACTCGCCTGAAGTCTTCTCACGGGCTTTTGTGAAGGTCTGGAATACCACGCCCTCGAACTTTAAACACACCCGAAAATTTACCGAGATATTTCCGAAATTAATCTTGAATACAGAAGGAGATTCTAACATGAATAGACGAAAATTCGATATGACCGAATTATATGACTACATCCGCGCCAAAGAGGGTAAATTTGTGTTGAGTTTTGATATCGCCGGACTGCGCGCGATCAACACCGATAAAGGTCGTTCGGCGGGCGATAAGATTATTGCCGAATGCCTGCGCCGGATTGACGAACAAACCGACGACGGTATGCTGCTATGCCGCATCGGCGGTGACGAATTCGCCTTGTTCACCGAATTTACCGAGAAAAAAGACGTCGAAACATTTGCCGAAAAAATCCTCAGCCAAAACGGCAAAACAGTAACCTGCGGCAACGAAAACATACCCGTCTCAATGCGGGCGGGTGCGATGAAGCTCGCGCAAAAGACAAAATACGGCGAACTGTTCACCCGCCTGTCGGAAGAAGTCTGCCGTACCTCGGAGGACATCGGCAAATGCGGGTTTGTGAAAACGTAATCTTTAACCCCCCTTGTCAAAGAAGGGGAAGTGCGAAAAAAGTTCGCACAGGGGGAATTCACTCTACGTAAAAAGCGCCGACCTGCTGGTCGGCGCTTTGTCATTACCGAATCTCTTTGACGGTGTTCACCAGCGCCTCGAGGTTTTCGAACGGAAAACCGTTGTCGGACTCGATATAAAACCACGAACCGCCGTCGGCCATTTTGAAGGTCTCATATTCGCGCTTGACAAGATCGCGCACCTGCTGCGGCGTGCCGAACGTCATCGTGTTGGCGCGGTCGGTGTGAATGGCGATCGCAAGCCCCGTGCCGCGGCTGAGTTTTGCCAGATCGGCCATATCGTATGCCGGCAATTGCGGCCAGATCGAGGTCGCGCCGACATCAGCCAAGTCCTCGATGATCGGCCTGATCTGCCCGCAGCTGTGAAAATGCACCGTCATGCCCGCTTTGACCGCCGGTTCGAAGATATATTTCAGACGCGGTTTAAAAAATCTGCGCCACATCTCGGGACTGGTGATCAGCGCCCGCTCGGTGCCGTAATCATCGCCGAATGAGACCCCGTCGGCACCCAGCGCCACGGCGTATTCTACTTTTGCGCGGTCGTATTCGGCGATTTTATCGGCCAGATAATTGATCTCTTTGCTGTCCTCGGCCATCTCGCAGTAGACGTCCTCGTCAAGGCATAATTCGCGCAGACGCTCAAACAATGAACCGCAGTGGTATTGGTGATAATATTGTTCGCGGTGGATTTTCCCCGCCGCAAGGTCAGTTTCAAACCGCTCGCCTACTGCTTTGGGCGGTTCCGGAAATTTAAAATCATAAACCTTTGAAAGGTCTTCCAATGGTCGCTCATACGGAATTCCGGCAATGCCGTAGATGCGGTATTCCCATAAAATCCCCCAGTCGTCACGGCGGAATTCATGGTATTTCCCGTTCATGTCGAACAATTCCGGACCGAGTAACGGAATCGGTCTGCGTTCAAACGGGCCGAAGTCTCCGGGCAATGTTGCATAGAGATCGTTCAGCTTTTCGCCGTGCTCGTAATAACCGACCGGCGTACACAGATATTCCACCGGCACTTTATCCGGTTTTTGATACTTCATCGCAGCTGCGACGCGTTCCCTTGAATTCATTATTTTTGTCTCACTTTCGAAGATTAGGGGCTAAAACTAATTTTTCAACCCTTCTAACCAAGTATTTTTAACCCGCTCGTAGACCTCATCCGGAATTTCCGGCTCGCCGTATGACGAACGCGGCAGCAACTGATCTCCGGCGACTGCGGGGTTGGTGCAGGCATTGTCGTTGCGCCATTGATCGCGCTGTTTCGGGTCGCGCAGATCGGGCACGTCAACAGGTGTATTGCCGTTCAGCACCGACCGATATCCTAAAAGCCCGCAAATACCCATATCGACCGCTTTATAGACGTCGATCGACCATTTGCCGTCTGATCTGCCCAAGATTTTTTCGATAAAAAAGTGCGTCGCGTAAAAATCGCTGCCGCCGTGACCCGTAAAGTTTTTCGCCGCATCGCCCGCGATGGTCTGCTCGGGGTCGTAGTTCTCCCATTCGCCCTTGCACAACTCTTCGCCCTCGCGATAAACATTCACCGGTGGCTGGGTTTTGAACCGTCCGCTTTCCATCATACCCTTTTGCCCGTAGATCTCGTAATTCACGCTGCTCGGTTCGCGCTTCAACCCGCCGTGAATGCTCTTGACCACCGCGCCGTTTTCCAGCGTCACCAGTTCCATCCCCGCGCCGTGCCAGGCGCCGAGTTCCAGCATGCACTTCTCGGGCGGCATTTCAAAACCGACCACCTTGACCGGACGCAGACCGGAAATGGTCAGCAGCGGGCCGAGTGAATGGGTGCAGTAAAAATTGGGGTGCATATTGTTGCGCCAGTGGCTGCGTTCGCCGTAGGTGATCTGCGGCCAGATCCCCGAGCAGTCGTGGATATATTCGCCCTCGCCGTACATGATCTCGCCGATATCGCCGTTTTGATAACGCTTCCACATCTCGAAAGCATGCTTCATATAGCAGTAATTTTCGGCGTAGGCATAGACCTTTCCGCTCTTTTCGACCGCCTCAATCAGCGCCACCGCCTGCGCCATGGTCTCACAGGGCAGCACCTCGCTGAGCACATGCAGGCCGTGTTCGAGGCATTTCACCGCATAAACCGCATGTTCGTTGGCGTAATTCGCCAATACAACCGCGTCCATGTCGTGTTCGATAAACGATTCGAAATCGGAATAACAGGCGACTTTCGGGTCTTTTTCCCGCACTTTTCCGAGCAGATGCGGGAACTTATCGCAGACCGCGACCAGTTCCGCATCCGGGTGCCGCAACAGCACATCGATCATTGTCTGGCCTCTGCGGCCGCCGAAAACGCCGATTTTTAATTTTTCCATGAAAACCATCCTTTCGCGGATCAGTAACTCACCTTATTGTCGGGTTTGATTTTACCATACCGATTCTATATTTGCAATTCGGTTTTTTTGTGGTAAAATACTAAAAACGCCTTAGAAGGAGTATCAGTTTATGAAGAAATATTACGCACGGATTGTAGAAGCGAACGATCGCGGCTACGAGAGCTCGCTCAGCCACTTTATCCGCAATCCCGAGAGCAAATATTTTAACGGACGCGCCGACAACACCCTGCTGGTCGAACCGAATTATCACATCGGCACCATGCATGCGGCCTCGGTTCTGTATTGCTGCCCCGAGAGCCGCCACTACCGCGACAAGTCGCTGCTGCCCAATATCAAGCTTGCCTGTGAATACATCATTTCCAGAGCGCACGAAGACGGCACGACCGACTTTCGCGCCACCAATTTCTTCACACCCGCGACTTTTGAACTGCATTCCGTGGTGCGCGCCTATAAGGTTTTCGAAAAATACTGCGGAGACGGCGCGGCAGAAAAAGAGACCCTCGGATGGATCAAAAAACTGCTCGAAAAACTGGCGCTGGGATGCCTGAACGGCGGTTTCCACACGCCCAACCACCGTTGGGTCGAGAGCGCCGCGATGCTCGGCTGCTATAACATTCTCGGCTGGCCGGAACTCAAAGAAAAGGTCAATAAATATCTCGCCGAGGGTATTGATATCGACGAGGACGGCGAATTCACCGAGCGTTCCCCGGGCATGTACAACGCCGTCAACGACAACGCCCTGCTGATGATGGCCGAGGAAGGCAATATGCCCGAACTTTACCCGCATGTGAAAAAGAACATGGATCTGCTGTTCAACTACATCGAACCGGACGGCACGATCTTTACCCAGAATTCCCGCCGCAAGGACAAAGGCGAGGGTTCCGCAAGCGGTAAATTCTATCCGGCCCACTCCTATTACCACATCTATCTGTGGGCGGGTTATCTGTTCAACGACAAACGTTACCTGAAATTTGCCGAGCAGATCATGGAGGATACGCTGTATTCCGGCAGAGGCACGCCCGGGCCGCTGTGGCTGTATATGCTGATGCCGGAACTTAAGGAATTTGAACCGGACCTGTCCGATACCGAGGTATCGACAACTTACAGCGCATTTTATCCCGGTTCTGACATCTACCGCCGCAGGAACGGCTTCTGGTCCTATTCGATCATCGCCAACAACCCGAACTTTATGTTCTTCAAATGCGGCGATATTCAGATGTATCTGCGCATCTGCGCCTCGTTCTTCGCGGTCGCCCAGTTCATGCCCAATAAACTCGAAAAAACCGACACGGGTTATAAAATGTTTTTCCACTCTCACGGCGAATATAAAATGCCGTTCGAGCATCCGACCACCTCGATCTGGACTGAGATGGATCATTCCAAACGCGGCGTCATCCATTCCTGCGATCTCGATTTCACCGTCGAATTCACCGATCTTAACGACGGTGTAAAGCTGCACATCACGACTTCGGGCACCGACGGCGTGCCGTTCAAACTCGAATATGTCATATCCCCGAACTGCCGGGTCGAGACCGCCGATACCGTCACAGAGGCAACTGCGGGCAGCCAGATCACGGTCAAGCACGGGCAGATCCGGCTCGAACAGCCGGCCGGCGAGGAGATTTATATCGACGGCACGTTCGCCAGCCATCTGTATCATACGAGCATGCGCGGCAGCGTCCCGCAGGCCAAGGACTGCTTCACGATCTACAGCACCGACGATTCCCCGATCGACCGCACGGTCGAGATTCACTTCAAAAAGCGCGAGAGCGTCCACGAGCTGTAATACAATCGCTGAAACGATCGGCGGCCTTTCGATGGAAGGCCGCCGATTTGCATAAAGGAGGTCATAAGATGAAACTGTTGGTTTTAATCGGAGACAGCGCAGTCGGGAAAATGACCGTCGGGCAGGAACTGATGAAAATCACCGATCTGCGATTATTCCACAACCATATGACAATCGAACCGGTTCTTGAGATTTTCGGGAAATTGAACGGAACCGTAATTAGGCGTTGGCGCGAGGTAATTTTCGAGGAATTCGCCGCCTCCGACGCATACGGCTTGATTTTCACCTATATGTGGGGATTTGACTTGCAGTCGGACTGGGACTATATCGCGCATGTCCGAGAGCTCTTTGAACAGCACGGTGCGGAGGTTTTTTACGCTGAACTGGTCGCCCCGCAGGAAGTCCGCTTGCAGCGCAACGCCACCGAAAACCGTTTGAAGCATAAGGCGTCAAAACGCGACATCGAAATCTCCAATCAGCGGCTGATCAATGACGACGCCAAACACCGCTGCGTCAGCAACGACGGTGAAATTCCGTTTGAAAATTATATCAAAATCGACAATACCAATCTCTCCGCCGCGCAGGCTGCTGTGCAGATCAAAGAACGGTTCAATTTATAATATCAATAATTAAGTAAGGGGGCAGACGGCTTCCGTCTGCCGCCATGATGGCGGTTGCAAACGCGGCCTGAAACCTGCTGTCCGTTCATCCGATAACGCGCGCTTCCAGCCTCGGTGTTTCTCTGTAGGAAGCGACGACCTCGGCGCTCCGAACCGTATGGCGGCTTTCAGCCGCCCGAAATCTGATAATTGGTTGTTCACTTCTTATATTTGTTGCAATAAAAATTAACGGCAAAATGGGCAGACGGTTTCGTCTGCCCATTTTACATTTGTCATTTCGAACGAAGTGAAGAATCTCGGACTGATTAAGGCTTTGTTTATATGAAACCGATTTTCATCAATACGAGATCCTTCGGTTCCGCACCACAAGCGGTGCTGCGCTCAGGATGACAATTTTATTTCAACATCTTGCGCACGCGGACGAGGAATTCCCGCACGTCCGGGCGCATGCGGTTCGCCGTACCCGGTTCAAACGGAACATCAAGCGTGAAAACCCCGCCGTGTGCGCGGGTGTTATTGATGTGCGCGGCGAGTTCTGCCTCTTTGCAGCGGATGTCGCCGCCGCTCCAACGTGTGCCGATAAATGTGAGCTCGTGCCACTGGATATGATCGGCGGTCGGCCAAGTGCAAATCGGGTCGTAGATATTTTTATATTCTCCGGCGCAGTAGTCGCCGGCGCCGTTGGCGTACATCCGCTGCTCGCCGGGGTTAAATGCGACGATGGAGTTCGGATTGCCGCTCTTAAGCGCCGCCGCGTACCGCTTCGAAATCTCAAAATCGAATCCGATCCAGTCATAGCAGCCGTCTATCCACCAGCCGTGTACATCTTTCCCGTACCGCTTAGAAAAATCCGACATCACCGCGCACCAGTTTTGGATAAACCGTTCGGTCAAAATGTAATCGGTGGTCTCGGCGCTGCTCATTTTGTCGCATCCCAAAGCCCTGCCGAGCCGCTCTTCTCTCTTTGGAGCGGATGCGGGGTGATACAGCATCAATTTGATATGATACGGTTCAAACGCCTTGATCAGTTCCGCGAAAATGTCACGCTTTGCACAATACCCGGGGCCGATAACGGCTTCATAGGCCGCGTTCGGTGCGTTCAGAAAGCCCGAATTCTGCCCGGTCGTCACAAAGACGTGACCCGCACCCGCCGCCGCGCAGTCGCCGGCAAAGCCCTCGATATCAAAACCCTCGGTGCGTGCAATCAAATCCTCTTTGGTACCCGGCAAAAAGTGAAAAAACAAGCCGTAACCGGATTCCCGAAACCATTTCGTCCGTTCGCTGTTATACATATTATACTCCAATCTGCGTTTTAATCAGCACGCCGCGCGCTTTTTGATCTCCTCAAGCATTTTATCACATGTCTCCCGGGAATAAAAGACGCCGCGCTTAAAAACGCCGCGATGGCGGGATAAAGTCCGCAGATCATCCAACGGATTTTTCTCCGTCAGCACCAGATCCGCCCGTTTGCCGGCTTCAACCGTTCCGAACTCCGCCGCTTTTCCCAAGCAATTCGCCGCATTGACCGTCGCTGCACAGAGGATTTCGTAATTCGAAAGTCCCGCCCTTGACAGCAGTTCAATTTCCCGATGCTCGGAAAAACCCGCGACCACATAGGGCACCGATTTGTCGGTACCGAGCAAAATTCCAGCGCCTGCTGCTTTTAATTGTCGGATGATGAAAAACAGCTTTTCCATATACGCTTCCTGGTCGGTCAGTCCGGCTTTTTCATACACTTTGTTTGCCTCAATGATCAGGAATCGCATCGCTTTTTTGTTCTTTTCAGAAACATAAGCAAGGGATTCCTCTTTTTCGTATTCTTCCTGCATTTTTACGTTCGCCAACCGCTCGTTGGCGACCAGCGTCGGACAATTCCAAACATGATTTGAAGCCGCAAGTTCCGCCATTTCCCGAATTTGCTCATCGCTCAGGTTTTTTTCGGGGAAATACGGATTGACGAATCCGTATAAATGTTCGACGGAACGCATTTTGGACTCCAGCGCGTGTTTCAATCCCACCGCATCGGGCGCATGACCCGCAACGGGCATGCCGTATTCGTTCGCAATGCGCATAATATCATCGAAATTTTCAAGAGACAGCTTGGAATAAATTTTGATAAAATCATATCCCTTTTCCGCCTGTGTTTTGATGATTTTACGAATTTGACCGGCGTTTTTTACCGCGTGGATGTTCATAAATTTCGGAAAGAAAGGCGGGTCGCCGTCCAGTATGGCGCCTGCGGTAAAGATATCCGGCCCCACGGCGCTGCCGGCTTCGATTTGCCTTTTTAACCTGAGATGGTGAAACACCCTTGTGCCGAACAGATACTGACCGGGTTTGAAGCCCTCCTGCCCCCACATATTGCGAATGGCAGTCACGCCGTTTGCGAGATACAGCGTCAGATCGTCCGGGTTGTCGCCCAGATGGGTGTGCATATTGACCAAACCCGGCATGACATACAGCCCGCTCGCATCAATGACGGTACAATCCGATTCCGGCACGGAGGACGTATTTCCGATGGTTTGAATCATGCCGTCTTCAATCAGTACCGATTGATTTTCATCAATCGCCCGGCTTTTCATAGAAACGATATTTGCATTTTTAATCAGTAACATTGCTGCGTCCTCCTGTCATATTTTTTTAAAGCGTTACTTTTTCCCGCGTCCGTAACCCATTTCGTTCAGCAGATTAGCCAGTGTGTGCAGGCGTTCGGCGATCATCTCGTCGTCGCGGGAAAGCGCGTCGGCAAACAGTTTGATATCGGTGTCGAGCATGGGGTTATCCTTGCAGATTTCCACGGTCATCGCATCGCCCTGCAATCCGATCCGGTCAATACGCGGGTTGTTTTCGTCGTACAGTTTCGGATAGCGGTAAGCGTCCATGAAATACTGCTTGGCGCGGCAGATCAATAACGCCAAATCCAGTACACGGTGCATCGGCAGTTCTTCGGATTGACGCGACCATTTATCGCCGGTATAACGCCAGACCTTGGCCGAGATGTCGACCTTACCCCGGTCGTTCCACTGCGCCAGTCCCAGTGAAAGCCCTTTGGCGCAGGAATCGTATTGGTCCCTGCCGTCGACGGCCTCGTAATTTTCACAGACCACGACCGGTTTGTGTTTGAGCGTCGTGGGGATTTTCATAAAATTTTTGCTTGACATGCTTCGTTCTCTCCTTTGATATGAGAATTTTTTATATTTCATCACAGTTCCCTCTGTTTACGCAGTAATTTACTAATTTACTGCGCAAATGAGTATACCATAGGAGAAAAAAGATGTCAAGAGGGAAAATTAAATCAAATTTCTTTATGCAGTAATATTTTATAAGGCGACCCGGGTACGACCCGCCATAGACCCGCCATATATGAATATTAAGTCCCGCACGGCGCGTCAGGAATGCCATGCCCTACGGGAACACGATGGGTGCAAACACCCCACCCTGCTTCATAATATGTTTCACGCCTCAAAACTTGTCATCCTGAACAAAATGCAGCCGAATGAACTCGGATTTATGAGGCCGTTATCTATCCGAGATTTTTTAGGATTTCGGGGAACATCGAGGATGTTCCTTTATGCCCAAAATATGATGCGCTGCGCTCAGAATGACATTTATTCCGCTGATTCAAAGAATCCCGATTATCCCCCTTTTCGCATGACGGCGCACAGAATCTTTGAACCGCCAATATAAGGCACTCCGGTCAAATCGGAAAAGAACGCTGCCGCGCTGAAGCCAAACGGAGTCATTTCTTTTGCCAGAGTTTCTTTAGTGAAACATGTGTTCCAGATATTGAAACAACGGATTTTTTCACCTTCGATGATCACATACCGGTGCATGTCGACATACTCGCCGTAACGATATTCCGCGTCCAGGCAAACATGCGGGTTCGGACTCCAAAAACCGCCGTTTTCGCAGACCTCCCATGAGGTTTTCTCGCTTTGTTCAGCATACTGTTCGGGCGTAAAAACATCGAACAGGAACAAACCGCCCGGTTTAAGCGCTCTGTGTACACGCTCAAGCAATTTCCTCCGATCTTTCGGAACCAAAGCGCCGTAGTCGCACCAGATCAGCGTAATCATATCGAATTTGTTTTCAAAATCCATCTCAAGATAGTTTTGCAGCACATATTCGGTTTTTGAATCGTTCGCTTTCGCGTAATGAATCGAGCGTTCGGAAAAATCCAGCCCCGTCACATTCAGCCCGCGCTCGGAAAAGCGTTTGGTGTAAAGGCCCGGGCCGCAGCCGATGTCGAGTAGGTTCGCGCCTGCGGGCAGCAGCGACGAAATCCATTTGACCGCGCGGCCGATAAATTCCGGCTTTCGGCTCGCAGCATCGGTATTCGGGTTCAGATGCGCCTCGAGCATCCCTTTCGAAATATGTTCGTCGTCCCAGAATTTTTCCGGGGTCTTTTCATAGAGTTCCGGCTTTTTCAGATAGGTTTTCAATTCGTTAAAGTTATCGTTATCCATATTCTATTCCTTCGTGTCGGTTGATTCTGCGTTCGTCAACGCGTCGGGCGACGCTGTGGGTGTTATACGTTGAAATGCTTGGCCAGAAGCCGCAAGCAACCGGATTGACGTACTCGGAAGTAAAAACAATCATCCTCATTTAACTCCGGGGAATTGTGTAAATTCTTTTTGATTATATGGTTCGCTGAAGGTTTTGTCAAATAGATCTGATAATATCCGGTTTTACGGTTGACGCATCGCAGTCCGGATGATAAAATATAGTCACTATTACAGTGTGAAGGGGTAATACTATGTTTTGTAATAACTGCGGACAACAGATTCCGGATAATGCCGCTTTCTGCCCGAAATGCGGCCACAGCATCAGCCCGTCTCCCGCCAAGACCGCGCCCACCCCTGACCCTGCACCGGCGCCGGTCTATCAACAACCTGCACCGACATATCAACCCCAACCCGCACCGGTTTATCAACAGCCCGTCTATCAGGCGCAGCCGGCAGCCGCAGTTGCGGTGAAGCCCAAAAAACATAAAGGGCTGATTACTTTACTGGTCATTATCATTGTGCTTTTGGCCGGTTTTATCGCCGTCACATTCCTTGTTCCGGGACTGGTTATGCCCGTCAACCTCGGGGTCAAATCTTCTTACGAGGCCTATCTGTCCGCCATGGACAAAGTCGGACTCAGCAGAGACGACACGCCCGAATCCGGCGCCATAGAAGATTATCAGGTGGTATATTCCGGCTCACATACGGTGGATGAGACCCTGACCAGCGAGGAACTGACCTCCTATGTCAACGAGAACCGCCCGCCTTATTTCGCGGTGAAAAACGTTCAGATCCGCATCAACGACGACGGGACCGTCGAGGCTTCCGGAACCCTGAACACCGCTTATGTGTTTGACCATGTTCTCGGCGGGGAGTATTCGATGGAGGATGCACAGCGCGCGCTTCCGATGCTCGGTTTGATTCCCGACAACGTCAACCTCTATGTCAAGCTGTCCGGTTCCGTGGTCGACAACAGCGTGGAAGACCTCGACATCGAATCGGTCAGCGTGATGGGTATCACGATTCCGAATGATTTGATTGACTCTAATGAGGATTTTATCGTCGATACGGTGGACGGGTTAATCGCCCGGATGAACGCAAAATCCGGCAGCAACATCGAACAGCTGGATTTTGACAACGGAAAACTTAACGTCAAAGGTACGCTGCCCTCATACACCGAGCGAATTTCGGTGCAATAGGTGCAATAACTGATGATTACGGATTTCAAGGGCTTCGGGCCCGTGCATCTGCTGACGCTGCTGGCGTCGGTCATTATCGGCGTTGTTTTCATTTTGCTCGGAAAACACGCCAAAACCGAACGGCAGCGCAGAACGCTGGGGCTTCTCTTTGCAATCACCATTATCGTATGCAGAGGCGCCCGTTATGTCATGGACGCCTATTTCGGCGTGTTCGAGTGGTATGACCTGTTCTCACTGCACATTTGCCACATCGATTTGATTTTATTGTCCGTCTGCCTGATCAAACCGTTCAAGCCGCTGTTCAATTTTTGCTTTCTGATCGGAATTCCGGCGGCGCTTTCGGTCGCGCTGTTCCCCGGCAGCAACCATCCCGCACCGGGCGAACCCCGGGCGATTCTGTTTATCATGAGCCACGCGCTGCTCATCATGGGCGCGCTGTATCTGTTGATCGTCGACAAGATGAAACCGACTTTTAAGGCCTATCTCTGGATCGCCGGGCTGGGCAATGTCGCGCTGGCCGCCGTCTATTTCGTCAACCGGGCGCTGGACACAAACTTTTTATACATCATGGAAGCACCGTCCGGCACCGTTATCGCAACACTCGACGGCATGTTCGGGTGGCCGGGTTATGTCTTTGTCATCGATGCGCTGGCGCTAATCATGATGTTTGTCATGTATATTATCGGGCGGCTGCTCCATAAGGCGCTCATCCGAAAAGACAAGGCGTTCGAGAACCGCGCATAAAACGAAAGGAATCCTTTTCAAATGACTGCGAAAATTCAGGCGGAAGTGAAATCGTATCGCGGCAAACCCGCCATTCACCTCAACGGCGAACCGGTCGCGCCGATGCTGTACGCGCTGACCGACAAGCCGACCGGAAACCGCTCTTTCGAGGGTATTTCGGGCTATAACACCAAACTCTTCGCCGAAATGGGTTTTAAACTGTTCCAGTTTGACGTCAATTTTAACGACATGCTGTTTCCGGGCGACAAACTCGACATCACGTTTGCGAAAAAGCAGATTCGCGGTGCCATAGACTGCTGCCCCGACTGCGCGGTGATGCTGCGGCTGCATGTCAACCCGCCGTTTTGGTGGATCAAGGCGCATCCGGAGACCTGGACGCAGTTCGCCGATACCGATACCGTTCCCCTGCCCGACTATCTGCCGAAATTCCGCGGCTATATCGAGGACGATTTGAAACCGCGCGCTTCCTGCAGCTATGCCTCCGAAATATGGTATGACTATATGAGCGAGCAGGTCAAGCGGTTTTTGCACGAACTCGCCGAGACCCCCGAGGGCGACCGGCTGTTTGCGATTCAAATCGCTAACGGCATCTACGGCGAAAACCACTACTGGGCGTTTCTGCACCATGACCCCGATACCTCCGAACCGATGCGCCGAAAGTTCGCGCAATTTTTAACTGCTAAATACGGCGGCGATTTTTCCTCAATTCAGGTGCCGGGGCTTGAGCGCAACGAGGTCTCCTGCGGCATTTTCCGCGACCCCGAAAAGGAACATCTCGTCTCGGATTATTACGAGTGTCAGCACCACACCGTCACCGATTCCATTCTCAAATTCGCAAAACTCATTAAGCAAAACTGGCCGCGCAAGATTCTGACCGGTGCATTTTACGGTTATTATATCTCGGTGTTCGGGCGGGCTGCCGCAGGCGGTCATCTGATGGAACAGGAACTGCTGACCTCACCCGACATCGACTTTTTGTGCGCACCGGGCGCTTACAGCAAAAGCTGCCGTGAACCGGGCGGACCGGGGCTTTCGCGCGGGCTGATCGAATCGGTGACAAGCCACGGCAAACTCTGGCTCGACGAGATGGATCAGCCGACGGCAGACGGCACGATTCTCGGCGGTATGTACATTTTCGACAAACCGACCAGCATTCAAAACAACCGCAAATGCGTAATGCAGTCGATCATTCGGGGCGCAGGGCTTTGGTATTACGACTTCGGTTATCTGTTTTGCGGCGGCTGGTGGGAGGAACCCGAATACCGCGCCGACATCGCAAAACTCAAAGCGCTGGCCGACCGACAGTTCCACATGGAACATACGGCGCCCGCCGAGGTGCTGCTGGTCTTTGACACCAAGGTGTTTTTGCAGACCGCGATTTCGTCTAAAAACGACCCGATCACCGATGAAATCTCGGTCAACATCACACCGGTGGCGGCCTATAAAAGCGGCGCGGCGGTCGAGACCTGCTATCTGTCCGACCTGTTCAACATGCCGCTCGGCAAATACAAGGTTATCGTATTCTGCAACTGCTTTTATATGACCGAACAACAGCGCCGTGAAATCCGCGAAAAAGCCGGGGAAAACGGGCGCAATCTCGTGTGGTTGACCGCACCCGCCTACACCGACGGAAAACAACTGAGCGCCGATTTTGTCAGCGAGATCACGGGGATCAAAATGACCGAACATCCCTGCGTTTTGCTGCCCGAAATCACGCTCGAAAACGAGATCGGCGGTACGCTGGGCGGCAAAATTCCGGGCGTCAAGTTTAATCCCAACGTCCCCGAACGCAAAAACGCCGAGATTATGCAGACGTTGTTTTCACCCGACGACCCCGAGGCAGATTGCATCGGGACTTATGACGCCGATCAGACCTGCGCCGCCGCCAAAAAGGCCTCAACAGATCACACCGACTGGTTTTTCGCGCTGCCGCCGACCGAGCCGTCGCAGCTTCGCAACCTGTTCTCGGCCTGCGGCTGCCATATTTACAATGCACAAGACGACGCCGCCCTTATCGGTGCCGGACTGATCATGATTCAAAGCCGAGACGGCGGCGAGCGTGAAATCACATTAAAAAATAAAAAACCGGTCAAACTCACCCTCGAACCGTCGCAGACGGTGTTTTTGGACGAGCAAACCGGGAAGATATTACTGTAAATTATTAAGAGGCCGGTTTCAATTTATAAATCGACCAGAAAGTATCCGAGCCGGAACTGAGCGTCGCAAACCAGACCTCGTCGTCCATGAGATAGATTTGGTACCGCTCGCTGACCGGATAACAGGCGCGATAGGTATAGTCGGTGATATCGATGAAATCCGGATGGATAAATAGAAATCTGGCGTCCCAGGTGCTGAGATCGACCGGCTGCACCTTCCAGAAGGGCTTGAAGAATTTTTGGACTGCACCCGCGTTTTGCAGGCTGACAATCAAAAAATAATTGGAACTAACAGTATAGTTTTCACCTGTTCCCTCAAACGGATAATAGGAGCTGATTGGGGTCATATACAGGCACTCGTCAAATTCATAGGTTCCGTATTCAAGCATCGGTACGCCGTAATGTTCGTTGACCGCCCGCCGGATATTCTCGACGAATTCTAATGTAATGCTGTAATCATAGACCGCTGCAGAATAGGGTTCGGCTTCAAATCGGATGATGTTTTCTCTGACGAATGCACCTAAATCGGCATTCTTTAAATCGTTTGGTATGGAAATCCCGCAAAATTTAATAAAATCGATGCAGTCGTCTTCCGACAATTCCGAAAGCTGTACACTGCTGTTGAATTTGGACGCCGGAATCACTTCTTTTTTCGGAAACGCCGAGATGATGATCACTGCGGCACCGGCAAGCACCAGTATGCATGCAACCCAGTAAATCCATTTTTTCAAGTCCGACATCACCGTTCCCCTCTCTTGATTCTCTCTTCTCTGTTATGCCAATGATACAAAATATTCCACGAAAAGTCAAGAACGCGGTCGCCGTTTTTTCTGCGCCCGCGTTCTTTGGACAAATTGGGTCGATTCGCCTGAATTGTGATTAATTTACACCCGCAATCACGTCGATCGGATTGACGGAAACGCCGTCTTTTGTTAAACTGAAATGGAGATGGGATTCGTCGGCGGTCTCGGCCTGTGCGGTGGTGCCGATGGAACCGATGACCTGCCCCACTTCGACAACACTGTCTGCCTTCACGGTCGGTTTGGTGCCGAGATTGCAGTACTTGCTTACATAGCCGTTGTCATGGGTGATGACAATCGTTGTGCCCCAGAGTACGTCCGAGGTGATTGAGGTCACCGTGCCCGAAGCCATTGCACGAACCGGTGTACCGACCTCGCCGGCAATATCCACGGCGTTGTGCACCCGCCAGTCCTGAAATGTGGGCGAATACACCGGGAGGCTTGCGGAATAGTCCCGGATGATCTCGCCGCTCACCGGCATGATAAACAGCATGTCCTCGGTTTCAATTGTTGTCTCAACCGATTCGGCAGACGCATTGGCTGCTGTCGCTTCATCGGAGGACTGGGTGTTTGTCGGCGTCTCGGGTTCACTGTTCTCAGTCACGGTTGGCTGCGAAGGCTCGAACAGTTCGCTGGACAGACCGCTCTCAAAGGCGACGCCGCCGTTCTGTGATGTCTCTTGGCTCGAAGCCGAAGAGGAAGTGTCCGTGAGCTCACCTCCGATCCGGTTTTTATAAACCGAGGTGATAAACCAGGCCGCCAGCACAACCAACGCAATACAAAGCCCTATGATCTTGTAAAAGCCCTTGCCCGTGATGTAGGCGATGAATTTGCTCTCCTTCTTGTTATTTTGATCGTCCTTTTCCATGGATAAACCATCCTTTCTGATCAAATCGACCGATTCGGCCTTTGAAAGCCGACGTGAGGTCCGCAGGATTTATAGTTATTTTTTTCCGCGTGCGGTTTTTTATGCACTTATTTGAAAATGTTGTAACAATTCGACATTTTTTCGTCTCATATGAACGTGAAGCGGAGGGATTATAATGGCCGATGACCCCAACACACACAAACAGGCGCTTTTCACACAGTATTATGCCCGGTATTATTCCGAATTTTACCGCTATGCCTTCTATTTTATGGGCAATGCCGACGACGCCGAAGATGCTGTGTCCGATGCCATCACCTTGGCATATGCGAAATTCGAAAGTTTGCGTGAGCGTGAAAAGTTTAAATTTTGGTTCCTGAAGATCTTACAAAACGCCTGCAAAAGCCGTCTGAGAGAACGCTCTGCCGCCGTTATGCCGTTGTATAACGCAGACGACGAGCCGATCGACATTCAGGACAAAAACGCGGTGGATACCGAGACCCGTACCGCGCTTAACCAGATGCTCGACCGCCTGAAGCCCGACGACAAGAACATCGTCCTGCTGTCGGTTCAGGGCGGATACTCATCCGACGAGATCGCTTCGATGCTCGGCATGACCGCCGGAAACGTGCGCGTGAGGCTCCATAGGGCCCTCGGCGCGCTTCGAAACGGCTTGGCCGCAATTTAAGGCGACCATACGGCTTGCAATTTGAGGTGTAAGCTTAAAAGAAAACTTTTAAGCAAAGCGTTTTGCGCTTTTTGGTTTATCCGGCCATTATGGCAACTGCAAAACGCCCCGTTTGAGAAAGGGCATGATTTAAGATGAAAAAAGAGTTTCCAAGTGAAAATGAAATCAATCGGCTCAAAGCACAATTCGATGGGAAATTCAACGATCCGGCAGCCGACAAGGTGCCTGACTCGCTGTTGCCCCAAAATATCGGCAAGCTGCTTGAGCAGAGCGAACAAACGAAAAATCAAAAAAAAGTGGTCAAATTCCCCGTCTGGCGTTACGGAGCGATTGCAGCAGCGTTTTTGTTGATCGTGGCGGCTTTTGCCGTGCTACCTAATCTGCCCCTCGCAGAGAATATGACAACCCAGCCCGATACGGCCGGAATCAATATGGCGCAGGACAACAGTTCCGAACAGACCATGAGTATAACCGGCGTCAGCGCTGAGAGTGTCTTTGTTGCAACCGAAAACACGGCCGGAGAAAACTATAATGCCGTAAAGACGGTGTTTGACGCATATGTCGAAAATCAAAACAACAATCGTTATGGTTATTTTGATACAGAGACAAAAACCACCACCGAAAACGCGGCAGAAGAAGAGGTTATTACAAGCTCAGCTGCGATGTTGTCCAATTCATCCGCAACGCTGGCTCCCCAAGCACCGGCAGCAGGTTCGGATGGCAGCCAATCCGACGACAATGATTATTCTACGACCAACGTACAGGTCAAGGGCGTCGACGAGGCCGACATCATCAAGACCGACGGCGAATACATCTACTTCGTCGTCAACCGCTACTATGACAACAGTACCGTCGCTATCGTCAAAGCCAACAGCGGCGATATGAGTAAGGTCTGGGAATACAACAGTGAAGACCACACCATTTCCGAGATCTTTTTGTCCGACAACAAACTGGTTTTGCTGATGCAGCCCAACTCTTTTTACTACAGGACCTTTGCGACGGACTTCGCCCCAGTCAACAGCGCCACACGCGTTGAGATTTACGACCTGACCGACAAAGCCAACCCCACACTTGTGCGCTCCTTTGAACAGGAAGGCAGCTACAACGACGCTCGTATCAGCAACGGCAAGCTGCTGCTCGTCACCTGTAAATACGCCTACAACTATATCTACGGCATCACAGAATTCGATGCCGAAGCCGTCATCCCGCGCACAATGGATTCGGTCGTTTCCGAAGAGATGGCCATCCTGCCGCCCGATGCATGCTATATTGTCCCCAACACCGAAAGTTTGTCCTTCGGCACAATCAGCACCATCGACCTCACAAGCGATACCCCCGCTCAGTCGGTTACGATCATGGGCGACATCAATACGATCTACGCCAATACCGAAAACGTATATGTCACCGCCAACCGGTATGAATACGCGGAGAAAAGCGAATCCACTTCCTACGGCGATTACACCTACTATACCACGCTGGGCAGTTATACCGACATCACCAAGATCGCTTATTCCGGTACCCTGCAGGTCATTGCAACCGGCACCGTCAGCGGCAATCTGTGCAGCCAATTCGCAATGGACGAATACGAGGGCAACCTGCGTGTCGCCACCAACAGCTGGGATTATCAAAAAGACAACAAGCAATACAACAACTTCTATGTGCTCAACGGACAAATGCTGACCATCGGCACGCTCGAAGGACTGGCCGAAGGTGAAAACATGTACGCGGTGCGTTTCGAGGGCAAAAAGGCCTATGCGGTCACCTACCGCCAGACCGACCCGTTCTTCGTCATCAACCTCGACGACCCGACCCAGCCCTATGTACAGGGCGAACTGAAAATCCCTGGCTTCTCACAGTATCTGCAGCCCTATGCCGAAAACCTCGTGATCGGCTTCGGCATGGATGCGATTGAGGATGTCACCGGTACCAACGGCCTGACCATGGGTTTCAAAGTCGCGATGTTTGATGTCTCCGACCCGAGCAATCCCAAAGAGCTGACCACCTTCTATATCGGCGACCGGGGCACCTACTCCGATCTGTCCTATGACCATAAGGCATTGCTGTTCGACAAGGAGAAGAATATCATCGCGTTCCCCATCTCGATTTCAAAGCTCAGGGACGGCGCCGAGATATACGAATACGGCACGACCGTGTTTACCGGCTATATCGTATTGGGTTATGACGCACAGACCGGTTTCTATGAAAAAGGACGCATCACCCACGCGGCAAGCACCGATGAAATCAGCTACCGCTATGACAGCAACATTGTGCGCGGCCTGTATATCGACGATGTGATCTATACATTGTCAAACAACATCCTCGCAGCCAACCGTCTCAGCGACTTCACACAGATTTCACGTATCGAATTCGAAATCCCACAAGACAACATTATCGAACCCACAGAGCCCTCTATGCCGGATTATGTCTCCTCCACGGTCTCTAAAGTTTATTAAAAGACTCTACTTCCAATTCCGGAACCCGCCGCCCTTTGGGGCGGCGGGTTTTTCCTCTTGCGATTTCCAGATCATGTGGTATAATATGGTTAAATAGCGAATTGATCTTTCATACAGGAGGGGGATAAATCATGAAAAGAATATTTATTATCCTATTGGTTTCGACGATAATGTGCCGTCTGTTTGCACCGGCACTTGGCGCCACATCCTCAAGCGCAACCGTGTCGGGTACAACAAAAATCATCAACGGCAATACCTATATCTATCCCAACGGCAAGGTCGGCACCAGCGCAAACGACACCATCATCATCAAACCCTATACCGACGAACAAATTCAAGAGGCCGAGGAGGCGCTCGAACCGGTTTTTGCGTCGTTTTATCTCTCAAACGACAAAACGCTGTGCGAGGCCATTGCAACAGATGATTTTAATCATATCTGCGAATATAGAAACTGGACACCTGATTTTTCATCTTTATATTCCGATTTCAGCTTCAGCATTAATATGCCGCCGTTTTCCGAGGAGAAAACCGTGGCGGAGGCGATCATTAATCCCACAAGTGTCAATTACATAATCATGATGAAAGATAATCAGCGTATCAATGTCGGATTGCAGCACATCGTCATAAGAGATGGCGCATACCATGTAATGGGTTATCAAGATTTCGAATCCGCATATATTACTTATGATCTGCGCACCCATTCCGTGGATGTCTATGCGATGCTCAAAGACAGCGATCTCGATCTGACCAAAACCGCTGCAACGCTCTTTATGTGCGAAGCCGGGCAATATTATCTGTTTTCAGACGGCGTTTTGGAATTTGTCACCCCCATCGGATATCAGCCTGAGTTTTCGCCCTACGAAGTCGGCGAGGGTTATCCGGACGCTTCCTCATCCTTTCAGCTGATCAGTGGACCGGATTTCATCAAAGCGATGATCCAGACCTCACAGCAGATAACGGCTTCCCGTTCTTCTTCAAATAATTCCGAACCTGTCGTCATTGAGACAGACAGCACCGTATCCGAACCAGTTTCCGAACAACAGATCAACAGTCCGAACCTGTCGGTCGACGTTTCTTTTGAAATCAGCGTCCCTCAAGATATACCCGCTCAGAATCGAGTTGATTTTTCCCTTGTTTCTCAGACGACAACTGAAGTCACTGAATCCGCACAGACATCATCAAATGCGATTTTGGTTTGGTCGATCCCTGTAATTGCCATCCTTGCCCTCGCTTTGATCCTCGTGATCTCAATACGCAGAAAAAAACATACCAATTAAATAAATTTTACCGTTTTCAAGGAACCCGCCGCCCTTTGGGGCGGCGGGTTTTAGTTTTAATGTGATGTTTTTGAGAATATTTGATATTTTTTCCATGGAATCTATTTACATTTTTTGCCTTAGCTATTATACTTTTATTATAAACAGAGACGTCGCGGAAAAAGAATATAAAGAAATACGGTACAAAAAAGACAAAAGAAGCGGGATTCAGGTTATTTTTATGACTGTGCAACCGCCCTTTAAATCGGAAAGGAGAGTTTTTATGAAACGCTTTCGGTCTGTTTTGATCGCAACTATTTTGGTTTTTTTGATGTTACCGATCTCAGCAATAACAATTTCCGCTGAAGAAAACACCGTTTGGGATGGGAGCATCGCTAAGGCGTTTGCAGGAGGATCAGGGACGGCAGAGGACCCTTACCTCATCCAAACGGCATCGCAGTTTGCGTTTTTTTCAAAAAGCATCACCCTTGGAATATCTACGTATGAGGGCGAGTACGTCAAACTTGAAAACGACATCGTTTTAAACGATACTTCGAATTGGGAGAACTGGAACAAAACCGCACCGGCAAATAAATGGACACCGATCGGAAACGGCATGTTTACTTTCAGCGGTTCTTTCGACGGCGGCGGGTATACGGTCAGCGGTGTCTATATCAATTCGTCAGGTGATTGCTTGGGTTTATTCGGATATTTAAATGATACTGCAACCGTAGCAAATGTCGGTGTTGTCAGCAGTTATATCAAAGGAGGCTCCAGTATCGGCGGTGTGGTCGGATATGCTTTTTTCTGCACTGTAAGCAACTGTTATTACACGGGCATTATCAAAGGGAATCGTGCCGTCGGCGGCGTGGTGGGATATCTCAACGGCGGGTCTGTCAAGGACTGTTATAACACGAGCCCTGTCAGCGGAATTGCAGATGAAGAAAATAAAGACGGTATCGGCGGCGTAATCGGCTACGCTATTTCCTCCTCCTCTGAATCCACGGTCATCGACAACTGCTATAACACCGGAACAGTTACGGGAACAGGCAGTCAAAACGGCGGTATCGCCGGGACGGCAATTTGTTACGCCATCAGTAATTGCTGTAACACGGGAATGGTCAGCGGCAGCAGAATCATCGGCGGTATCACCGGATATGCCAATACCTGCACAATCAATAACTGCTGTAATATTAATAACGTCAGCGGAACGGGCAAATATGTCGGCGGTATCGCGGGATGGGCCATTTCCTGTTCCATCGATAATTGTTACAATACCGGAATAATCAACGGAGATGAAAAAGTAGGCGGCGTGGCGGGAGATATTTCAAGTTACGGCAGTATCTCAGGCGCTATCCATAACTGTTACAGTATCGGAATGATCGGCGGAAATAAAAAAGTCGGCGGCATAACAGGCTGGAATCTCGGCGTTATGGGGTGGTTTACTTCGGGAGCGATCAGCAACTGTTATTATCTCAAAGAGACCGCTTCCGGCGGAATCGACAGTGCGGATTTCTCTGATCAAGCGGTCGGGTTAACGGATACACAGCTAAAACAACAAAATGAATATTCCGGTTGGGATTTGACCAACGTCTGGACGTTTGGCGGAAACGATTCAAGTTATGATTATCCGACACTCATCGGTGTTGAACAACGCGAAATCAACGACACCGTCACCGTGATGGAAAGCAATGTTGACGAAACGACTTCATCCGGCGGGAATTATCTTGTATTTATCATCATCGGCTGCTTGGTGCTTGCTGCAGGTTCTCTCGCCGTAATTGTTATCACTTCGAAAAAAAGACAATCTGAATAAATTTTAAATTTATATGAAAATCTCCGCCCCGAAAAATTCGGGGCGGAGATTTTTTGCTTGAATATAGATATGCGATTTGGTAAAATAGATAAGCGTAACATTTCCGAAATCTCTCTTTCACAACAACGGCATAATTGTGTCATATACTGTGAATATGGAATTTCGCGGTACGTTTTTTAGTTTTGAACGGGAGGGTTTTATATGTGCGGAATCATCGGATTTGTCGGAAAAGAACAGGCAGCGCCGATTTTATTGGACGGTCTTGCGCGGATGGAATACCGCGGCTATGACTCGGCCGGCATCGCGGTACGCGGTGAAAACGGAAATTTACAGGTTAAAAAAGCAAAGGGCCGCCTTTCGGTGCTCTCGGAACTTCTTCACGACGGGAGAGACCTTAACGGCACGCTCGGTATCGGGCATACCCGCTGGGCCACCCACGGCGAACCCAACGACGCCAACGCCCATCCGCACGTCAGCGCCTCGGGCAACATCGCGCTGGTACATAACGGCATCATCGAAAACTACATGGAGATCAAAGACGCATTGCTCACAAAGGGCGTCAAGTTCACCTCCGACACCGACTCCGAAGTCGCCGCGCAGCTGCTGGAGTTTTATTATAACGAATGCCATAACATGCTCGAAGCCGTCTCACGCACCCTGCACCGTATCGAGGGTTCGTATGCATTCGGTATTTTGTGCAGCGATTTTCCCGACGCGTTAATCGCCGCCAGAAAAGACAGCCCGCTGATTCTGGGATACGGCAAAGGGTTCAACTTTATCGCCTCCGATGTAACCGCGATGATCCGCCACACCCGTGAAGTGAGTTATATGGAGGACGGCGAGATCGCCGTTGTGAGCGCCGATTCCATCGAGGTTTTCAACAGCGAGCTCGTGCCGGCCGAGAAGACGCGGCAGACTGTCGACTGGGATGTCACGGCGGCGGAAAAATGCGGTCATCCCCATTTTATGTACAAAGAGATTTTAGAACAACCGGAGGTCGTGCGCAAAACCATTTCCCCGCGCGTAAAAGAAAATCGCGTGATCATGCCCGAGCTGACCTGCATTTCGCCCGATTATTATAAAACCTTATCCCGCGTCTATATCGTCGCCTGCGGCTCGTCTTATCATGTCGGCATGGTCAGTAAATATATCTGGGAAAAGCTGCTGCGTATTCCCGTCGAGGTGGTTTTGGGCTCGGAATTCCGCTATTGCGACCCGCTCGCGGGCCCGGAAACGCTCGTCATCGTCATCAGCCAGTCGGGCGAAACACTTGACACGATGGCGGCTATGAGTGAAGCCAAACGCCGGGGCGCAAAAACGATCTCCATCGTCAATGTCGTCGGTTCGTCGATTGCGCGCAATGCCGATCATGTCCTTTACACCTGGGCGGGTCCCGAAATCGCCGTCGCCACCACGAAGGCCTACAGCACACAGCTGGTTCTGATGGATCTGCTGGGACTTTATCTGGCGGATCTGCTCGGTACGGTCAACCCCGCGGAATACAACGAGATTTTAGGCGCGGTACAGGCGCTGCCCGAAAAGATGAAAACGGTTTTGGCGCAGACAAAAGATATTCAATATTTCGCCTCGCGCTATTTCAACCACAACTCGATTTTCTTTATCGGACGCAACCTCGATTATGCCATGGGGCTGGAGGGTTCGCTGAAGCTGAAAGAGATCTCGTATATCCACTCCGAGGCCTACGCCTCCGGTGAACTCAAGCACGGCACGATTTCGCTGATCGAGCCGGGCGCGCTGGTCGTGGCGCTCGGGACCTACGCCCCCCTGTTCGACAAGACCGTGAGCAACATCGTCGAGGTCAAGGCTCGGGGCGCTGAGGTTATGGCGCTGACTACCGAGAGCCGAAAAGAGAAGATGGGTAAAATCGCCGACGCCATCATCGTGGTGCCCGATACCCATCCGGCGTTGCTGCCTTCGCTCAGCGTGGTGCCGCTGCAGTTATTCGCCTATTATGTGGCGTTACAGCGCGGCTGCGACATCGACAAGCCGCGCAACCTCGCCAAGTCGGTCACGGTGGAATAAAAATGTCATTCTGAGCCGCACGGCGGAGTAAAATCGGACAATAGTCCGTAAAGTGCTTATTTTATTTCTAAATCGGTTTTTTGATGCATCTTCAGCATTACCAGGCGTGCGACAGGCTGTGCAATACACGCTTCCACAAAGAATGAAATGGCGGCATTTCGAGGCCATTTATGAAAGAACAACCGGATAGGTTCCAAACTGATATGCCGTGTCCCAATCCATGTTCCGATGACAGTCAAGAGAATAGACATCAGAAACACCGTGCAGAGAATATTGATTGTAACATGAGAACCAAAGCTGTCACCTTCCCTTACAATGCGGGAAGTCAACCATTCGGCGGGTTTATATGTGATCAAAACCGTGGCAATCACAGCAATCCAAATGAAAGGAATGACTGTTAGCGTGTCCGTCCACATATTAAGGCTGAACCCCACTTCAAAACCGGTAATCAGAGGAGCAATGATGTTGACGGATATAACGGATATCACTGCCATGAATAATGCAAATTCTTTTTTGTTTCGAGGTAATTTCATGTAAAAGTCCATTTATTTTATGACCACCCTTTTTATTCCCGGGCAAAATGAAAAACACGAAACTAATAAATAGTCTCGTGCTGAACCATTATACGCACCAAGTTTTTGTATTATATACCATAAAACTCAAAAAATCAAGATTAAATCTTCATTCCGGTTAAAGTATTTTTCCGGATCGTCAATGGGGTTTTACTTCATCAAATAGAAACATTTCGGCAGGCGTACGCAGCGAGGAATCTCAGACTGATAACGGCCTCCGGGCAAGGTTTCCGTAAACCTTATGATAACGAGATCCTTCGGCTACGCGCTTATGCGCTCCGCTCAGGATGACAATAAATCGGTCATGGTGGAATAAAACTGCAATTCTGTAGGGAACGGTCTTGACCGTTCCGTATGGACAAACAGCCCTCTAGCGCAATGACCCCCGAACAACAAACCGCTTTCACTTTATGAAATCATTCTTTTTGAAATATTGAAATAAATGTTTCAAAAAACGGAACGGTCAAGACCGTTCCCTACACGAACAACACGGAGGTAAAAAACACATGAAAACCGGATATCATGCGGTATATGCAAAGGATTACATTGACGGCATCGACGCGGCGAAGGCGAACGGATTCGATTTTGTGCAGTTCGATTTGGGCGTTCCCGAATTTTTTCTCGACCGGCTCACGCCGGACGACCTCACGCGCATCCGCGAACACGCCGAGGAAAAGGAAATCGACATCACGTTTCATTCCCCCGGCGACAACGTCAGTTTGTTCTGCGACTACCCGCTGATCCGCCAGGGGATTTTGGACCAGTTCAAGCGGCTTCTCGAAAAAGCGGACATGCTGAATGCGCGGCATATGACCTTTCACACCGGCGATTATCCGCGTTTTCGCAAGGCCGGCGAGCGCTCCGACGAGTCCCATACCGTCTATTACGAGGCGGTGTTATATGAAAATCTGAAAATGCTGATTGAGGCCGCCGGAGACGTTTTGGTCTGTGTGGAAAACACCGGCCTGAACGCGGTCTCGCGCAGCGCCGTCCGAAAACTGATCAACGACACCGGAAAGCTGTTTTTGACGCTGGACACCGCGAAGATGTATAAAAACGGCACGCTGATTCAAGATGATTATCTGTTTTTTGAAAAACATGAGCTGTTTTTACGTGAGATGCATATCCACGATATCAATCAAAACGGCTCACACGAATTTGTCGGCAGCGGCACGGTCGATTTCCCGCTGTTTAAACAGTTTGTGAACGAAAACGTCTGGGTCAACTTTGAAATCCGACCGGTCGAAGCGGCCAAAATTTCAAAAAGTAAATTGTTTGAGCTTTGGGGAATTTAAGCCCTGAACACGTCATTGCGAGGGGCTTTAGCCCCTCGGCAATCCGGTTCTCGTCTTTGCGAGCGAAGCGCGAAAATCCATACGATGGGGACAATTCAGACCGGAGGTTCACGAGGTTGAAATGGTTATCCGGACGCTTCATTTCTGGATTGCTTCGTCATGCGCGGAGTAAAGCTCCGCGCTTTCCTCGCAAAGACGGAAAGGACGCGCAATGCGCGCCTCTGCGAAAAACGACGGCGCGTCAAGGATGCCGCGCCCTACGAGAACGATGGACGGAAGATATATCCTGTTCCGTTGTAGGGGTCGGCTTCCCAGACGGCCCAAGCGGGCGAACAGCCCGCGGAAAACACACCAACCGCAGAATTGACAATCTTTGCTTGAAGATTGTCAATTTTTGTGTTACTATATTGCCATCTTATAGGGGATGGAGATCATTATGGAGCGTTATAAATATCGAAAAATTGACGCGTTTACCTCCGCTGTTTCAAATGGCAATCCCGCAGCTTGTATCTATCTGAATCCTCATCAATCTTTATCCGATGAGCAAATGCTTCAAATCGCAAAGCAACACAAAGGATTTGTTTCCGAAGTTGTATTTTGCAGCCAAAAAGATGAGTCCGAGTTTGATTTGGCGTTCTTTTCATCGGAATGCGAAGTCGCTTTTTGCGGACACGGCACCATCGCATGTATGTACAGCATCATCAAAGACACGCCCGACTTGTTGTTCAAAAAAGAAATTAAAATCAATACGCGAAAAAAAGGGGCATTGACTGTTTACAACAAGATCGCCGAGGAGAATGCCGTGTTTATATCAGCGACAAAACCCGAGTATCTTGATATGAATCTCGGGTTAGCGGATATTTGCGATTATTTAGAGTTGGATATTTCGGCAATTTCGACGGATTACCCGGTCGAATTCATTGATGCGGGCAACAAAACATTAATTGTGCCTGTTGCAAAATTGGAAGATGAAATCAATCTTTTTCCCAATGAACAGCGGCTAAAGGATTTTACATTGAATAACGGCATTGACGTCATTTTGATCTTTTGCAGAGACACAAAGGACAAGACAAGTATCGCGCATACAAGAGTGTTTGCGCCTAAATTCGGCTATTTAGAAGACCCTGCCACCGGTTCGGCTAATTCCGCTTATGGCTACTATATGCTGAAAAACAATATGTGGTCCGGAAATATGATAACCCTGGAACAAGGCGGGTCGGATAGGATTTTCAATACCATTTATTTGTCAAGAAACGATGGCGCATTATTGTTCGGCGGAAGCGCGACGACAAGAATTGACGGGTACTACTATATTTGACGGCGAATTTTGATCTGCAATGTGCCGGCAAACATATTGACGAAAATCACCCCATGGGGTAAAATGAAAACCGTTGCGACGCTTATTCACCTTTCATCTTATAATTTTTTCTTTATCTTCGTGATCCTGACGGGCGGATCATATCCGCCCCTACTCTGCCCTTTGTTCTCCGACTTCTGACTTCTGATCTCTGACTTCTGATTAAGGAAAGACGGTAACCGCATGAAAAAAATCCTCTGCATCGGCAGCGTCACTGCCGACGTCATTTTAAAGCCGGTCGACGAACTTCCGCCGCTCGGTACGCTTGTTGTCGCCAAAGGCGGCGTCGAAGTCCACACCGGTGGGTGTGCCACCAACTGCGCCATCTCGCTGGCAAAACTCGGCGCAAAGCCGTATGCCGCCTGCAAGGTCGGCGCGGATGCGTTCGGCGACATGGTCAAAAAAGAACTCGCCGCACCCGGCGCGGACATTTCCGGCGTGGTCACCGGATCGGTGGCGACCACCACTTCCATCGTCATTATCGCCTCGTCGGGCGAACGCAGCTTTTTATACAGCCCCGGCTCCGCTGCCGATTTTAAGGCCGAGGAAATCTCCCCCGAACTGACCGCGAAATGCGACATTGTCTTCGTCGCGGGCTGCGGCCTGAACTTTTCACTCGACGGACAGCCCTGCGCCGACTATATGAAAGCGGCTAAAGCGGCCGGAAAATTCACCGTAATGGACACCGCATGGGACCCGCGCGGATACTGGGATCATCTGGTGCAGCCCACCCTGCCCCACCTCGATTTATTCATGCCCAGCATCGACGAGGCCGCAATGATCGTCGGCGAGCGCGAACCCGAAAAAGTGGTTGCGGCGCTTAGAAACCTCGGAAGTGGGAATATTATTCTCAAGATGGGCTCGAAAGGCGCTTACGTCGACTTTATCGGCGAAACACCCTTTATCATGCCGCCGTTTTTGATCGACAACCCCGCCGACACGACCGGCGCGGGCGACGCGTTCTGCGCGGGCTATTTATACGGGCTGGCAAACGATTGGGAACTTCGCAAACGCATTGAATTCGCCAACGGCGTGGGTGCATGCAGCGTGACCGCGGTCGGCGCAACCGCCGGCATCAAAACCGCTGCCGAAACCGAAAAATTCATCGAGGAGAGAAAACGCAATGGATAAAAATATACGCGAACAGATCCGAAAAGAAGCGCTGAATTTTTACGCGGCGGCGCACATTACGCTGACGGACGCGGAAAAAGAGAGGCTTGAAGTCGCTGACTTCGGCCTGAACGACATCCGCACGATCGGGCTTGAGATCATCACCTACGTCAACACCAAAAAGTGCTGCGCCAAAGAAATGGTGCTTTTACCGGGTCAAATCTGCCCCGAACACCGCCACGCGCCGATGGCCGACATCAAATACGACGGCAAGGAAGAGACCTTCCGCTGCCGCTACGGTGAGGTGTTTTTATACGTGGAGGGCGATCCGACGCCTTCTCCGAAATTTGCGCCGCCCGAAAAATACAAGGCGTATCTGGCCGTCCGGCATGAAGTTCGGCTGCTCCCGGGTCAGCAATACACGATCTATCCCAACACCAAGCACTGGTTCGCCTCGAACACGGGCGCGGTGATCTCGGAATTCTCGACCACGAGTTACGACGAATACGACATTTTTACCGATCCCAACATTGTTCGGGTCGAGAAATAACTGTCATTCTGAACGCAGTGAAGAATCTCGGATTGATAAAGTCTTTCGGATGAGGATTACCGTAAACCTCGTGGTAACGAGATCCTTCGACTTCGCACTTACGTGCTACACTCAGGGTGACAATTCGAGAATATAAAAACGGCGGGGTGTTGCCCCGCTGTTTTATTTGTCACTTCGCACTTACGTGCTACGCTCAGGATGACAATTCGAGAATATAAAAACGGCGGGGTGTTGCCCCGCCGTATTTTTCGTCTTTGCGAGGAAAGCGTGGGGCAGTGCCCCGCGCATGACGAAGCAATCCAGAAATTAAGCATCCAGATAACCACTGCATCCCCGTAAACCTCATATCTGGATTGCCGCGCTTCGCTCGCAATGACGAAATAGTTTTATCACTGTGACATGGCGGTACACTCATCCGCGCAGGTTCTACATTCGCCGGCGCATTTGACGCAGTGGTCCTCTTTGAACATGCCGCACTCATTGGCGCAATCGGTGCAGACACTGGCGCAGAGTTTGCATACCTCTTTTGCGTATTTGGCGTCCATCGCCATAAACGACGACGCCTCTTTGCACAGGCAGGCGCATTCCGAAAGGATGCCGATGCATTTGATTCGGTTTTTGACATCGGGTTCTTTTAAGCAGGCGACCTTGCACTCGGTACAGGCCTGCGCGCATTTGGTGCAGGCGTCGATGCAAGTTTGATATTTATCAATGACATTTGTTGCGATTCCCATGGTTTTCTCCTTGTTTCGTTTATGAACCGCTCACTCCCGCGGTCTGTTTGCGGGCGATGTCGGTGTTGTCGGTCTGGCGGTCGGTGAGTTCCGGTACCGGATTGGGTTTGCTCTCAGCGCGGTAGTCGACCTGATACTGCTGTTGGTGGTCGGCGACGACCTTGTGGCTGGCCACATTGCAGGTATCGTGATTCACGCGATCCTGATACCAGAAATAATCGTAATTGACCGGCAGTGTGTTGATATTGACGTACTCCTCTTTTTTCGGAGTCAGCATGATCTGGCTGCCCAGAATCTGACGGACATAATCCTTGGTGTCGTGGAAGTGGAGCAGCGTCGGGAATTCTCCGGTCGGGATGACCTGCTGCCATTCTTTGCCCTCGTATTTTTGCAGCAGTTCGACAGCTCGGTGCAGATGGGCGACCTCCTGTTCGAAGAACATGTTCCAAAGTGCCTTGATCGAAGTATCGGTCTCATCCTGCGAGAATGAATAATACAGGTAGCATTCGACGTATTCGTGCAGCAGCATGCTCTCCAACCAAGTGCATTTGGGGTCGAGCAGCGAGCCGTAATGCGTGACGTGCTGTTCCTCGATCATCGCGATCTCCTGATAGAGCTTGCGCCCCATATCGTTGAGATAGGTGTTGCCGATGTTCATATAAAAGTTCATCGTCTGCTGCTCGCCCGCCGTGATAATCAGGGTGTTCAGCATCGTGCGCACGTCGGCCTTTTTAAAATCAACGCTGTATTTGACCGAGTCGAACGGGTGGCGGTGTTCAGCAATGGTCGGGCGCCCCGGTGTGATGTCGACATAACTCTTGACAAGGTTCTGCGCCGGAATCTGGGTGTCCAGATCTAGCAGATTCGAATAGCGGTAGAGGTGATCGAAATCTTCAAGCAGCGCGTAGTCAAGCGCCTGCTTGACATAGGTGTCGGGTTCGTTTTGCGCCAGCCACGCGGTCAGGTCGACCGCGACGTGTTCATAGCCGATGGTCGTCTCGAGTTGGGTCTCGTCGATCGGCTTCAGCCAGTTGATGATCTTTTGCTGCTGCTGTTCGACACGGCGGCTAAGCGCCACTTCCCTACGGATATCTTCATTCTGGCTGTGACGGTGAAACTGGTGCTTGAACATCACCGCCTCCACCTCGATGCCGTTCATCAAAATCACACGGAGTTTGGTATACGGATCAACGGTCATCTTGCAATAGGGCGTGGGATACAGGGTCGCCCAGTCCATAATGCCGTCTTCGACGGCTTTGGGTTTCAATTCAAAAGGATTCATGAAATAAATTACACTCCTAAAGGAAACTTTGACGATATTGCGTCAACATAGTGTTTTCCGAATCCGCGCGTGTATTCAAAAAAGCAAAAACCGACGAAAGGAATATCCTTCCGCCGCAATGTCATTCCGAACGCAAGCCGAGGAATCTCGGACTGACGAAAACCTTCGGGCAAGGTTGCCGAAAGTCGTATGATAGCGAGATCCTTCGACTACGCTCGGATTTTCGATTCATAAATAGGAATCAAAATTGTAGTCGCGCTCCGCTCAGGATGACAACGAAAAAACGGCGAAAGGAATATTCTTCCGCCGCAATGTCATTCCGAACGCAAGCCGAGGAATCTCGGACTGACGAAAACCTTCGGGCAAGGTTGCCGAAAGTCGTATGATAGCGAGATCCTTCGACTACGCCCGGATTTTCGATTCATAAATAGGAATCAAAATTGTAGTCGGGCTCCGCTCAGGATGACAAAACGGGCGCGGATGAACCGCGCCCGTTTTTTGTCTTTGTAATAATCCTTGTTTCGAGCGAACACAGTTCGCCCTACATTTCAAGATGATTCAATCAATTGTAATACACGCCGCTGCCGCCGCCGCCGTTTTGATACAGCCAGTAGATCAGCAGGACAATTGCGAGAACGATGACGATGGTCAACATTACGCGGAAAGCCGAAATCGGGTATCTGCCGCCGACTTTGCCGGTTTGGCCGTTGACATAGAAGTTGTAGACCTTACCCTTGTAGGCGAAATTGGAAACCCACATCGGCAGCATCAGGTGTTTGTATGTAATGCCGTCGTAAGTCGTGGTCGTTTTCAGTGAAGCCACTTTGTCCGCGTGTTTTTCGCGCTTGATTTTAGCCGTGATTTCGTTTTTCAACACATTATCAATTCCGACCTTGGCGTTTTCCCAACCCTGCCGCAGACCTACCGAATACCGCTCGGAGATAAATCCGGCCAGAAATTCCGGATCATATCTCTTGGCGTTATTGGTGTCGAACGGCTCGATTTTTTTCATCAGTGCCGCGTCATGATGCGTCGAAGCGCTGACAAGAAAATCGTCGACCTGCTTGAAGTAAAAGCCGGAAACGCGTTTCCAAGTCGTGACCGTGTGCGTGGTTTTTCCGGTTGTAACCGTGCGGGTATATCCAGCCTGCGCGGTATAATCGGTATAGGTCTTGGCGTCAAAGGTCCAGTACGGCAAAAACAGACCGGTCAGTTTACCCTCTTTGGCGGTTTTTTTCGCCTTGGACGGGGCATACCAACGCTTTTTCAGCCAGGATTGAAACCGCTGTGTGGCGTCTTCCTTGGCGATGCAGAACGGAATCACGCCGTTTGGCGGGATCGAATTACCCGCTTTGGCCTCGGTGACCTGATTGGAGCCACAGTAAGGACAGACGTCCGACACCATCAGTGCATCATACACCGACTCACCGCCGCAGTTTTCGCAGATGACGGTTTTTTTGGCCGCACCCCACTGAAAATTCGTCTCGGCATTGCGCGCGTCGGCAAAAACCAGCTCCTCGGCTTTATCATCGGCTTTTCCGTCGATGACGACCTGTTTGGTAAAACCGCAGTAGGGACACTTCAGCAGACCCGCAGCCGGATCATAACTGATGGTCGCGGCGCACTGCGGGCACTTTTCGTCGGTCTCTTCGAGGGTTTTTTGGAGATTGACGTCGTCAATATCGCTCATTTTTTGATATCCTCATCGCCGAAGGGATCGCCGCACTCAGGGCAGAACTTGGGCGGTTTGGTCGGATCCTCGGGCTCCCATCCGCATTTATCGCATTTATACAGCGGTACGCCGGCGGGCTTGGGTTTTCCGCAGTTGGCGCAGAACTTACCTTTATTGCCGGTCGCGCCGCATGAACAAGTCCAGCTGTCCATGCGCGGTTTGCCGCACTCGGCACAGAAATTACCCGTGTTGCCTTTTGCGCCGCAGCCGCAATCCCAGGTGTCGGCAGCCGGTTTTTGGGCTTGCTGACCCATGCCGTATAAGCTCTGTGCATTGACGCCACCTGCATTCTGAGCCATATTCATGCCCGCGAACGCCATAAACGCGCCGCCGGAACCCTCGTTCTTGGCCGCATCCTGCATCGCCTGTGCCTGTGCACCGACGATCTGCGCTGCCGCCATGGTCGGGTCGCGGAAGACGGCCGCTTTCTGCAGCTCTTTGATCATCTTTTCGTCTTCGTCGGAGGCCTTAACGGTGTTGATGCCGAAGGAAGCGACCGAGATGCCTCTGGCAGCGCTCCATTTTTCGGTCAGCACGTCGTTGAGTGCGTCGGCGAGTTCGACGGTATGATGCGGCAAGGAACTGTAGCGGATGCCCATATCGGAGATTTTCGCGAAAGCGGGCTGCAGCGCCGTCATCAATTCGGTGCGCAGCTGGCTGTCGATGGTGCTTCTCGCATAAGTGGATGCGACATTGCCACAGACGTTTTTATAGAAAACGATCGGGTCGGTGATTTTATAGGAGAATTCGCCGTTGCAGCGGATGGCGATGTCGACGTCAAGGCCGATGTTTTTATCGACTACGCGGAACGGAACCGGCGCCGGTGTGCCGTATTTATTGCCGACAATCTCTTTTGCGTTAAAGAAATAGACGCGTTGATCGTTGGCCGCGTCGCCGCCGAAGGTGAATCTGCGCCCAAACCGTTTGAACGAGTCGCCGATACCCTTGCCGAAACCGCCGTAGAAGATGGTCGGCTCGGTGGAATTATCCCACACAAACTCGCCCGCTTCTGCGCAGAATTCGACGATGGCGCCCTGCTGCACGATCATCATGCACTGGCCCTCGTTGACCGCGATGATCGAACCGTTGCTAATGATATCATCGGTACCCTTGGTGTTGGAAGTTTTTTTGCCGGTACGCTTGACGCCCTTGGCGACAAGCACATCGACCGTCAAAGAATCACAGTAAAAATATTCGCGCCACTGATCGGCCAATACGCTTCCGCCCGCCGCTAACGCCGCTTTAATTAAACCCATATCAATACGCCCTTTCCCGGAGAAACAGATGTTTTTCAGGTTTTTATCTGTTGTTCAGAAATCCGTTCTCCGCGCAAATTTATAATTCGAGTTTAGCACAATTTTAATAAAACTTCAATAAGGTTTTGCAATCATTATGTGAAACCCTCCGAAAATTGGTCTGAGAGGAAATCCGCTGTTGATTTATGCGCCAAAATGTGTATAATATTGAATGGTCGGAGCATTGTGATTTATCCGGCCGGAAACCGATCGCAAAAGGGCGAAAGCCGCTCTTTGAGCGCCATCACCTTTTAGAATACGATGTGAAAGGATTGTTTTTATGCAGAATCTGAACAAGAAAACCGTCGAAGATATCGACGTATCCGGAAAGCGCGTGCTTGCCCGCTGCGACTTTAACGTCCCGCTCAAGGACGGCGTCATCACCGACGACAAACGCATCGTCGAAGCGCTGCCCACCATCAAATACCTGATCTCCAAAGGGGCAAAGGTCATTCTCTGCTCGCATCTGGGCAGACCCAAGGGCGAATTCAATCCCAAATATACATTGGCGCCGGTCGCTGCGCGCCTGACCGAACTGCTCGGCAAGCCGGTCGCATTCGCCAAAGACGTCATCGGTCCCGACGCAAAGGCAAAAGCCGCCGCACTCAAAGACGGCGACGTAATGCTGCTCGAAAACGTCCGTTACCATGCAGAAGAAGAGAAAAACGACCCGGCGTTTTCAAAAGAACTGGCTTCGATGGCCGACATCTTTGTCAATGACGCGTTCGGAACCGCTCACCGCGCCCACAGCTCCACAGCGGGTGTTGCGGCTTTTCTGCCGGCTGTCTGCGGTTATCTGATCCAGAAAGAAATCTCGATCATGGGCGGCGCGCTCGAAGACCCGAAACGCCCGTTCGTGGCGATCTTGGGCGGCGCAAAAGTCAGTGACAAGATCGGCGTCATCAACGCCCTGCTCGAAAAGGTTGACACACTGGTCATCGGCGGCGGCATGGCTTATACCTTCTTCAAAGCCTTTGGCTGTGAAGTCGGTACCTCCATCTGTGAAAACGACAAGCTTGACCTGGCCAAAGAAATCGTGGAAAAAGCCCGTGAAAAAGGCGTATCCCTGCTGCTGCCGGTCGACAACGTCATCGGCAGAGAATATAAAGAAGATACCGTATTTATGCGCATCTACTCCGACTCGATTCCCGACGGATGGATGGGTCTTGACATTGGCGAAAAGACGCAGGAGTTGTTCTCCAAATCGCTGATCGGCTCCGGCACGATTATTTGGAACGGCCCGATGGGTGTTTCCGAATGGGCCAACTTTGCCCCGGGTACCCGCGCGGTTGCCAAGGCGGTCGCCGAATCCGGCGCTGTCACGATCATCGGCGGCGGCGATTCCGCAGCAGCGGTTGAAAAAATGGGCTATGCCGACAAGATGACCCACATCTCCACCGGCGGCGGCGCTTCGCTCGAATTCATCGAGGGTCTGGAACTGCCGGGCATCGCGTGCTTGATGGACAAGTAAAATTTCAAAATGTAGGGGCGAATCGTATTCGCCCGAAAAAGGAAGAATCGGATATTTATTATCATCCATCACCGAGGATGGAAGCGCGCGCTATGAGGTTTATGAAATGCAAACTTCAGGACGCGTTTGAATGCGGCATCATGCCACCGGGCGAACACAGTTCGCCCCTACACCGAATAAAAACAAAGGAATAATGAATTATGAATAAAAAATTGCGCAAACCGGTTATCGCCGGCAACTGGAAAATGAATAAAACCCCGTCGGAAGCGGCGGCATTGGCAAAGGAAATCGTCCCGCTCGTAAAGGACGCGGCGTGCGGCGTGGTGCTGTGCGTGCCGTTTGTCGACCTCGCTCCCGCGTTGGATGCGGTCAAGGGTACATCAATCAAAGTCGGCGCACAAAACTGCCACTTTGAAAAAAGCGGCGCTTTCACCGGCGAAATCTCGGCGGACATGCTCAAAGAGATGGGCGTCGAATACGTCATCATCGGCCACTCGGAGCGCAGAACCTATTTCGGCGAGACCGACGTGACCGTCAATAAGCGTACAAGAGCGGCTTTGGACGCGGGACTCAACGTGATCGTCTGTGTGGGCGAAGTGCTCGAACAGCGCGAACAGGGCGTTACCAACGAGTTTGTCGCAATGCAGACTAAAATCGCACTCTGCGGCGTCTCGGCGGATGAACTTGCGAAAATCATCATCGCCTATGAACCCGTCTGGGCCATCGGCACCGGCAAAACCGCCACCGACGAACAGGCCAACGAGGTCTGCGGCGTGATCCGCGAAACGGTTTCGGCGCTGTACGGCAAACAGTACGGCGACGCGATGACGGTTCAGTACGGCGGCTCGATGAACGCCAAAAACGCGGCGGGACTGCTTTCCCAGCCTGATGTCGACGGCGGTCTGATCGGCGGCGCGGCATTGAAACCGGCGGACTTCGCGGTCATCGTCGAAGCCACCAAGTAAATCAACAAATTCGGGGCAAACGGTTTGTTTGCCCTGTTTTGCTGTAATGCCTATATAAAATAACGCGGGTGTGTTATCATCTCGCCGTTCCTGTAGGGAAAGGTCTTGACCTTTCCGAGCTAACGAACTTTGTTCGTTAGCGAAAATTCTCCGATTAATGCAGGGCGGGATGCTCTGAGGAAACACCCACACAATCACGCCGTGCGTCTTTAACGCAGTATTATCATGAAACCGCATCGACACGAACGCTTTTTGCGGGCCAACGGCCCGCTCGGAAAGGTCAAGACCTTTCCCTACAGAGCTTGAAGCGGGTATCGAAAGGAAAACAATCACAATGAAAAGACCTATTACCTTAATCATCATGGACGGCTTCGGCAAATCCGACAGCGCTTACGGCAACGCGATTCTGGGCAACACGCCGAATCTCGACAAGCTGATGGCGAGCAATCCCTATACCTATATCGGCGCATCCGGCCTCTCGGTCGGACTGCCAGACGGGCAGATGGGCAACAGCGAAGTCGGCCACACCAATATCGGCGCGGGCCGGATTGTCTATCAGGAGTTGACCCGGATTTCCAAGGAAATCGACGACGGCGACTTTTTTAAAAATCCCGTGCTGCTCGACGCGGTGAATAACTGCAAAAAGAACGGCTCGACGCTGCATCTGGCGGGACTTGTCTCGGACGGCGGCGTCCACAGCCATAACACCCACCTCTACGGCCTGCTCGAACTCGCCAAGCAAAACGGCCTCAACAAGGTCGCCGTGCACTGCTTTATGGACGGGCGCGACGTCTCCCCGACCTCGGGCGCGGATTTTATCGCCGAACTGGAAGCCAAAATGCGCGAAATCGGCGTCGGAAAAATCGCCACGATTATCGGACGTTATTACGCGATGGATCGCGAAAAGAAGTGGGACCGCGTCGAAAAGGCCTATAACGCGATGGTCTATGCCGACGGGCTTCAGGTGAAGGACGCCGTTCAGTCGATGAAAGACAGCTACGCCAAAGAGGTCACCGACGAATTCATCGTGCCGACGGTCGTCAACGGCGGCTGCCCGGTCAAAGCCGAAGACAGCTTTATCTTCTTTAACTTCCGCCCCGACCGCGCCCGTGAGATCACCCGCGCGTTCGTCGATCCGGCGTTCGACGGCTGGCAGCGCAAGGACTTCATCAAGCCGTTTTATGTTTGCTTTACCCAATACGACGCGACCATGCCCAACGTCGAAGTCGCTTTTAAACCCCAGTCGATGGACAACACTTTCGGCGAGATCGTGGCGAACCACGGCATGAAGCAGCTGCGCATTGCCGAATACACCAAATACGCGCATGTCACGTTCTTCTTTAACGCCGGCACCGAGACCGTGTTCGACGGCGAAGACCGCAAGCTGATCGACAGCCCGAATGTGGCGACTTACGATTTGCAGCCCGAAATGAGCGCCTATACCGTCACCGACGATGTGGTTGAACGCATCGAGAGCGGCAAATACGACGCGATCATCCTCAATTTCGCCAACTGCGACATGGTCGGACACACCGGCGTGTTTGAGGCGGCGGTCAAAGCCGTGAAGACCGTCGATGAATGCGTCGGCAAAGTCGTGAACGCAGTTGTCAAAGCGGGCGGCGTGGCACTGGTCACAGCCGACCACGGCAACAGCGAGCAGATGCTCTACCCCGACGGCTCGCCCTTTACCGCGCATACGACCAATCCCGTCCCGTTCATCGTCGTAGGGTATCCGTGCAAACTGCGCGAAAACGGCGGCGTTCTCGGCGACATCGCACCGACGATGTTAAAGATCATGGGCATTGAACAGCCCAAAGAGATGACCGGAAAATCGTTGATTCAATAAACTCCTATCGTCTTTGTAGGGTGCGGCATCCTTGACGCACCGCGCGAACACGGCCGACCGTGTTCGCGAAAGGCTACTTTTCTCTCCGTATCCTACGGAACGGCGTGTTAATCCGCGCGATGGACGCGCAATGCGCGCCCCTACAAACACGGTTAAAAACGTTATCAAATAAAAATAAACATAAAAGAGGATCGTTTGTATGAGAATCTTATTTCAGGGCGACAGCATCACCGACGCGGGCAGAGACCGCAGCGACTACCACAACCTCGGACCCAGTTATCCGAAATATGCCGCGCAATATATTAAAGAACAGCATTCCGGCATGGAATTTGAATTCATCAATCTCGGCATCGGTGGCGACCAGACCAAAGACCTCGTCGCCCGCTGGAAGACCGACTGTATCGACTTGCAGCCCGATTTGGTCTCGATTCACATCGGCGTCAACGACACCTGGCACCACGCGCCCAATCGCGACTGGCTGCTGGATGCCCAATTCGAAGCCAACTACCGCTCGATTCTCACCGACATCAAAACAAAAACCAACGCCAAAATCATGATTTTGGAACAGTTTTTGCTGCCGGTTCCCGATAAGGAATTTTTCCGCATTGACCTCGATCCCAAAATTCAAATCACCCGCAAGCTGGCCCGCGAATTCGCCGACGTCTTCATTCCGGTCGATGGCCTTTTTGCGGCGGCCTGTGTTGAAAAAGACATGCTCCACTGGTCAGCGGACGGCGTGCACCCCAACGAAAACGGTTCGGCGTTCATGGGCAAACTCTACGCCGAGGCGTTTACAAAACTCTTCAAATAACAATCGGGCAGGTACTTATGAAAATTACGGCAGCGAACGAGCCGTATTACGGGCTGACGCGAACCACCTGCTATTTGGGCACTGTCGCGCAGGCGGCGATGGCCAACATCTGGCCGCTGCTTTTCGTGCTGCTGCGCAATGCTTTCGGGCTCACCTATCTGCAGTTGGCGTCTCTGATCAGCGTGATTTATATCGTCCGGCTGATCACCGACCTGCTATTTTCTAAGGCGGCCGACAAATTCGGCTTCCGGCCATTCCTCGCCCTGTCAACGGGTTTGACAGCGGCGGGGTTTTTGTTGTTTGCTGCGGTGCCGTTGCTGACCGATAAACCCTATCTCGGTTTTATCGCCGCGACGGTGATCTTTTCGGTAGGCGGCGGATTGAACGATATTCTGGCAAGCCCCTTGATTAACCAGCTTCCCGGTCGTTCAAAAGGCGGAAATCTGGCCTTTTTACATACAGTTTATTCGTTTGGGCAGGCCTCGGTGATCATGCTGACCTCGCTGGCGCTGTTTTTATTCGGCGATGGCAACTGGCAGTGGATCGTGGCCGCATGGGCGCTGCTGCCGATCGCTGCGTTTTTGCTGTATCTGCTCGTTCCGCTGCCCGATATTCAGTCCCAGCCCAAGCAATCATCCCGTGAGATCGCAGTCGGTTCCGACTTTTTAATCTGCTTTTTTATCATGTTCTTCGGCGCAGGCGCCGAATGCACCATGCTGCAGTGGAGCTCCACCTTTATGGAGAAAGCCGCCGGACTGCCGAAATTGCTGGGTGATTATGCAGGCGTGCTGATGTTTGCACTGCTGATGGGGCTGGCGCGGTTGAGTTATGCGCTCTTTTCGAAAAAGTTTGATCTGGCCAAATTTATGCTCTACGGTGCGATGGCGGCGGTGATCTGCTATCCCCTGACCGCGCTTTCGGAGGTCTCGTGGTTGAATTTAGCCGGATGTGCCCTGACGGGTTTTGCAATCGGTATGCTCTGGCCGGGCACGCTGGTGCTCGGCTCCGAACGATACCCGAACGGCGGTGCGTGGCTGTTTGCGATGCTGGCGTTAGGCGGTGACGGCGGGGCGTCTTTTTGCCCGTGGCTATCGGGTTTGCTCGTCGACAACGCCGCTAAAATTCCGTTTTTGGCAAACCTCGGCGCTGGATTGACATCGGAGCAGCTCGGACTGCGCTCGGCGTTGGCGTTTTCGACGCTCTATCCGTTGATCGCCGTTATTTTGTTGATGGTGTTTATCAAACGGCGCGGGAAAAATTCTCTGTTTTTATCCGAAAGCAAATAATATCACAACGGGCGATTAAGAATCGCCCCTACGAACTACGAACGGAAACGATATTTATTTTTATATTGAAAATTATCAAATCAAGATTTATACTTTCATTGGTTGTATACGCCTAATTATGTAGGGGCGATTCTTAATCGCCCGAAAATGCAACCCGGTAAGGGCAATTCGCAATCGCCCGCAAATTTGTCAACGGAAACGGACGGAGTGAATTCTTCATGAATGATTTTCCGCAAAGACAACCCATACGGTTAACGAATTTTGATTATGGGAGCAACGGAGCATATTTCATCACAATTTGTGTGAATCACAGAAAAGAATTATTAGGAAAGATTGATGTAGGGGCGATTCTTAATCGCCCGTATGATGTCCCATCTCAAATCGATTTATCAAAATATGGAGCTATTGTGGAATTGGCCATTAAAAAAATCCCGGATTATTCTGATACCCTTGTTGATAAATATGTCATCATGCCGAATCACATCCATATTCTTTTATCGGTAAATAATGATTCAGAGAACGGGCGATTAAGAATCGCCCCTACAGTGAATATCTCGGTCACTATTCAACAATTTAAACGGCGCATTTCAAAACAAATCGGTTTCTCATTATGGCAAAAATCGTTTTACGACCACATTATCCGGGATGAAGAAGATTATCAAATCCATTTAAAATACATCGAAGAAAACCCCGCGAAATGGGCGGAAGATGAATATTACGGAGGAGGGTCTTGATATGGACTTTAAACAACGCGCAAAAGAACTGGTCGCCCAAATGACCTTAGCCGAAAAAATGGCGCAGATGCAGTATGAATCACCCGCCATTGAGCGGCTCGGTATTCCGGCTTACAACTGGTGGAACGAGGCGCTGCACGGCGCAGCCCGTACCGGAACCGCCACTGTCTTTCCCCAGTCCATCGCCATGGCGGCGAGCTTTGACGACGAGCTGATGGAAACCGTCGGCGGTGTAATCTCCGACGAAGTTCGCGCAAAATACAATCAATACCGCACCTTCGGCGACACCGAGGTTTATCAGGGCCTGACCTGCTGGTCACCCAACATCAATATCTTCCGTGACCCGCGGTGGGGACGCGGCCACGAGACCTACGGCGAAGACCCGATGCTGACCGCCAAAATGGGTGCGGCGTTCGTGCGCGGCATGCAGGGTTACGACCCCGTCTACCGCAAGGTCGACGCCACGCTGAAGCACTACGCCGTCCACAGCGGCCCGGAATCCGAACGACACCACTTTGATGCCGTTGTATCGGAAAAGGACTTATACGAGACCTATCTGTTCGCGTTCAAATACTGCATCGACCACGCGCATCCCGCCGCCGTCATGGGCGCTTATAACCGCGTGCTCGGCGAGCCCTGCTGTGCCAGCAAGCGGCTGTTGGGCGATATTTTACGCGGCGAGTTCGGGTTTGACGGCTATGTCGTCTCGGACTGCGGCGCGATCTGCGACATCAACAAAACCCACAAAGTCACCGCGAACGAAGCCGAAAGCGCGGCACTGGCCGTGAAAAACGGCTGCGACCTCAACTGCGGCGACGCCTATAAGTGGCTCAAGACCTCGGTGGCGATGGGGTTGTTGGACGAGGAAACCGTCACTGTCTCGGTCGAGCGGCTGTTTGAAGCCCGGTTAAAACTCGGCATGTTCGACAAGTGCGTTTATGACGATATCCCCTACAGCATCGTCGCCTGCAAAAAGCACAAGGCGCTGGCCCGGCAGATGTCCCGAGAGAGTATCGTCCTTTGCAAAAACGACGGCATCCTGCCGCTCTCACCCGATAAGACCTATGCCGTCATCGGCCCGAATGCCGACGACCTGACCGTCTTGCTCGCCAACTACAACGGCACCCCTGATCACTACACCACCCCGCTCGAGGGGATTCAAAATATCGCCGAAAACGTGATCTATGCACGCGGCACCCATACCTACAAAGACGAGGAACACAGCCGCTATTTCGAACACCCGCTGCGTGAAGCGATCATCGCCGCACGTCACAGCGATGTCGTGATTTTGTGCATGGGCATCAACCCCTGGCTCGAGGGTGAAGAGACCCCGGAAAACGAATCCTGCGGCGACAAACCCGATCTCGAGCTGCCCGCCGTGCAAAAACGGTTATTTGAGGAGATCATCAAAGTCGGCAAACCGATGGTCTTTGTCAACATCAGCGGCAGTTGCCTGAATCTGAGCCGAGCCGACGAGACCTGCAATGCGGTCGTTCAATGCTTCTATCCGGGTGCTGAAGGCGGCGATGCGCTTGCGGAGATTTTATTCGGAAAATACAGCCCCTGCGGTCGCCTGCCGGTGACCTTTTACCGCAGTACCGACGACCTGCCGCCGTTCAACGATTACGACATGGAAAACCGCACTTACCGCTTTTTCAAGGGCAGCCCGCTCTACCCGTTCGGCCACGGCCTGACCTACGGCGAAATCAAAGAGGATTGGAAAGACGAAAATGCCGTCGTTTTGAAAAACAACGGCAAATTCGGCACCAAATATGCGGTTTTGAAATACGCCGACGCGACAAAGCGAAAGCTAGTCGATTTCAAAAAGATCTTCGTACCCGCCGGCGGTTCGATTACAGTAAAGTTTTAAGGTTTGGTCAGCGTAATCGTGCAGGTTCCCGCAGTACCCGATAACATGAAAACCAACCCGTCTTTATTCTCGGCACTGTAGGAAAACATCTCAATGCCCATATACGCCTGATCTGAGAGTTCGGCATCAACTGTGAACCCCGCCTTTTTGACCCGTTCGATATAATCACGGAGGTCCTCCTGTGAGATATCCGCAAACGCGGCGCAAAATTCATCCGGCGTATCGGTCACGCCGGCAAGCTGCCCGAACTCCGGTTCGGGCAGCTTTTTTGCCAGCCCGGATTTCGGCCATTTAATCGTTGTATCCAAAAACACCGGCTGTGTCGACTCCGAGGAAACCGAACATCCGATGCATAATAAAAACAACAAAAAAATAGCGATGAAAGTGATTTTTCTCATCCCGTTACTCCCCTTGATTTCAGGATTTAGTTTTCACTTCCCGGACCCGCTGTCTCTTTTCAATTTAATCCGAATTTTTTCGGCCAATGCCAAAATTTCTTTCTGCTTTACGGTCAGCAGCACGACACAAGCCACCAACACCGCGCCGTAAATGCCTGCTTCGATATAATTGCCCTTCAATATCTTGTTGCCCGCAGCGCACAGCAGCAGCAATGTGGGCGCACATCCGATGCTGACTGCCAAAAAGAAATTTTTGAACTTGATGTCGGTTCGCGCCGCCAGATACGGCACAACGCCGTTAGGCATAAACGGCATCATGCAGGTGATCAGCACCATCAGCGTCGGGTTCTTGATACGCCGGATAAAATTCAACTTGGTCGAACGTTCTTCTTCCTCGATCGGCATCCAGTCATTGATCTTTTCACCCAACGCTCTCGCCGCCCAAAACACCGCACAATTGGCCGCTACATAACCGACAAAGCAAACCCCGAGTCCGAGCCAAGTGCCGAATATAATCCCCATAGAGATCTGAATCGGACCTCCGGGAAATACTATGCTGACAATCTGCATAAATTGCAGTAAAATTCCGATTAAAACGCCTTTTACCGATCCGAATCCGCGAACATACCCCTCAATTGTCGTTCCGTTGCCCTCTTCGAGCACTTCGACAAAACCCGGAAGAATCTTCTTCAACACTAAAAGGATCGTCAGAAAAATCAGGGCAAAGACGACCGCCATAATCAAATATCGAAAAATCTTTTTTCTAACTGCCATAAACACAAAACAATCCTTCCAAGGGATGAGGAACGTTTTGTAATTATACTATGGATTTGCGAAAAATACAACCGATGAAGTGCAGATAGGCCTTAAATGGTATGGAAATTACAGTCACAGCCGCGCTTGACCTGAAACCGAATTGCCGATATAATAACCACATATGATATCAACCATATCATTTAAATATTAAAGGTGCAAGAGGTATTATCATGAAAAATGAAACCGGCTCTCCCAATATTATTTACATTCTGGCGGATGATATGGGATATGGGGACTTATCCTGTTTGAACGAGAATTCGAAAATCCACACCCCGAATTTTGACCGTCTGGCCGATTCCGGCATGGCTTTTACCGATGCCCATGCATCCTCTGCGGTATGCACGCCGTCTCGATATTCGGTTCTGACCGGAAGATATAACTGGCGCTCCAGATTAAAACATCATGTACTTGGCGGGTATTCACCGTCTCTGATCGAACAGGACCGCTTGACCGTCGCCGATATGTTGCGAGAAAAGGGTTATAAGACGGCCTGTATCGGGAAATGGCATTTGGGATTGAATTGGGGAACCACGGGATCATTTGTTGAAGAACCCGGATACAGAGACAGCAAAGGAATTGATTTTTCGGCTCCGATCAAAGGCGGTCCCTGCGATCACGGATTTGATTATTACTTCGGTATCAGCGCTTCGCTGGATATGCCGCCCTATGTATATATCGAAAACGAAAAGGTAACGCAGCTCCCCGATCACGAAACCGAAAGCCCCGACATTATGAGATTTTGGCGATTGGGGCCGACCGCGCCCGATTTTAAGCATGAGCAGGTTCTGCCGAAAGTCACCGAGAAAGCGTTGGATATCATCGAAAAATGGGCGGACAAGCCGTTTTTCCTGTACTTTCCGCTGCCGGCGCCCCATGCGCCGATTCTTCCGATCGGTGAATTTGTGGGAAAATCGAAAACGAACAGCTACGGCGATTTTGTGTTGATGTGCGACGACGTCGTCGGACAAGTGATGGAAAAACTGAAACAGCTGAATCTGACGGACAACACCATCGTCATCTATACCAGTGACAACGGGTGTTCTCATGTGGCCGACTTAAAAGCACTGGCGCAGCTCGGCCATAACCCCAGCTACATTTTCCGGGGACATAAAGCGGATATTTACGAAGGCGGACACAGAATCCCGCTGCTGGTCAGCTGGCCTGGTAAAATTCAGCCCGGCAGCACTTCGGCCGAGCCGGTCTGCCTGATTGACCTGATGGCCACCGTGGCCGACATCGTCGGTTATCAACTGCCGGAAAATGCCGGAGAAGACAGCGTGAGCAACCTGCCCGTCTGGCTGGGTGAAACCTATCAAAAGCCGCTGCGGGAAGCCACCGTGCATCATTCCATCGACGGGTCTTTCTCTATTCGGAAAGGTCAGTGGAAGTTGGAACTGTGTCCCGGATCGGGCGGATGGAGTTATCCGAGGCCCGGCGAAGAGCCGGAGGGATCGCCTTCGTTCCAACTTTATGATTTGGATTCGGACATAGCGGAAAAGGTCAATGTGATCGCGGATCACCCCGAAATCGTAGAAGAATTGAAAGCATTGTTGACACAATATATCACACAAGGCCGAAGCACACCCGGCACACCGCAATCCAATACAGGACCCGCGTATTGGGAACAATTACACTGGATGGCCTGATTTGCCGTTCACGAAAAGACATCAAAACCCCCTGCCATTTGAATGACAGGGGGTTTTTAACGAGTTCTGATGGGTGTGCGCTTATGCCGGAGAAAATTCATCTTTTCCCGCGCCGCAGACCGGACACATGAAATCGTCGGGCAGATCTTCGAATTTGGTGCCGGGCGCGATGCCGTTATCAGGATCGCCTTTTTCCTCGTCGTACTCCCAACCGCAGACGTTGCATACATACTTTTTCATTTTCGTTTTCCCCTTTCGTTTGATCGGATTTGATGTTTATGGGTAAACCGGAATCAGCGTGATTTTACGCCTTGTCCGGATATCGGGCCACGGAGGCTGCAATCGCATCGACCAGTGCGTCGAGTTCGGAAAGCTGCGCTTCTTTGAGCGAGGATTTGATCGTAATTGCGTTTTCGATAAAGGTCAGGTTTTTGCAGCTGCCGAGGATTTCGCGCATCAGTTTGCCCGAAACCGGCGCCCATGAGCCGTTTTCGACAAGTGCTACGGTGCGGTTTTGGATATTATGCGCCGCCAGATCGCGCAGCAGTTCGTCCATCGTCACGAACACGCCCATATTGTAGGTGGATGAAGCGAACAGCAAATGGCTCCAGCGGAATGCCTCCGCTACAATTTCGGACGCGGGCGTCACCGAAACGTCGAACATCACGGTTTTGACGCCGCGGTCCCGCAGGCGCGAAGAGATGATCTGCGCCGCGTTTTCGGTATTGCCGTAAATCGACGCATAGGCGATCATTACGCCGTTTTCCTCCGGGGTATAGCTGCTCCAACGGCGGTATTTTTCAATGTAAAATTCGAGGTTTTCGCGCCAGACAAAGCCGTGCAGCGGGCAAAGCATCTCGACCGGAACTTCGGCCATTTTATTCAGAAGCGATTGTGTGGACGGGCCGTATTTGCCGACGATGTTGCAGTAATACCGTCTGGCTTCGCCGAGGTAATCGCGCTCGAAATCGACTTCGTCGGCGAACAAAGCGCCGTTGAGCGCGCCGAACGTACCGAACGCATCCGCCGAAAATAAAATTCTGTCGGTGTGGTCGTAGGTCGTCATGACCTCGGGCCAATGCACCATCGGCGCCATGATAAAGCAGAGCTTGTGCCTGCCGGTGTCGAGAATTTCGCCCTCGCTCACCACCTGAATCTTGGCGTCACCGAGATCAAAAAACTGGTTCATCAGCACGGCGGACTTTGCGCTGCAGACGATGGTGATGTCGGGATAGCGGCAGACGAGATCGGTAAGCGTTGCCGAGTGGTCGGGTTCCATGTGCTGAACAATCACATAATCGGGGGTTTTGCCCGCAAGCTCGTGTTCGAGATTTTCAAAGAACACTTTCCCTACCGCTTTGTCAACGGTGTCGAAAACCACAATCTTTTCGTCCAAAAGCAGATAAGAATTATATGAAACGCCGCGCTCGACCGAATAGACGCCCTCGAACATCGCGAGCCGCCGGTCGTCGCTGCCGATATAAATCAGATCATCTTTGATTTTTCTGGTGCAATACATTCAAGCACCTCCTCTGCTCTTGATTATAATGGTTTATTATAGAAATTTCAACCCGAAAATAAGAATCATTTATGTTTGTATATTACCGCATGTTCCTGTTTTTCACCGTGATTCAGTCACAATCGCAGCTCAATCATAGAAGGGATTGTCAAAACGGAAATTCCATGTTATAATACAGCAAATCCGCTTGAAAGGTGGTGAGCAGCATGCAGCAAATTTTCGTTTTCCGTTCCAAAAAGTTTTTCCCCGGCAGTGATTTCCGGACTCAAAGAGCATTCAAAATCGCCGACACAAGGGATAACTCTGCCCTTTTAAAGAATTCTGTTTGTTTTGAATGCCACTCACCGCTTCACAAATAGCCGTTCATTTAACGCGCTCCTTTGACTGATTCGGAGTTCCCTGTGCAGGCAAAACAAGCCGCGCAGGGTATTTTTATGTGTTCTGATCTAAATATAGGAGTTTTTAATATGATTGATATAGCAACTTATGAACTGAATAAATATTACGGCTCGAACCATGTGATTAAAGGCATCACGTTTGAAGTTTATACCGGTGAAAAAGTCGGGTTGCTTGGCAGAAACGGCTCCGGAAAAACCACACTTTTCAAGGTATTGACGGGCGAAGAGCTCTATGAGAGCGGCAGCGTATCCAAAGCGTCGGGTAAGCGGGTCGAGATGATGGCGCAGATTCCCGAATTCGGGGAAAATGATGCGGTAGAAGATATTTTACGCTCGTCGTTTCAGGAAATAACGGACATCCATCATGAAATGAAACAGATCGAGGGCGACGAAGACCCCTCGGTTTTGCTTCGCTACGGACATCTTTTGGAAGAATACGAACGTCTTGGCGGCTATGAGACCGAAGTGAAATTGGATAAGGTCTGCAACGGCATGAATATTGATGAGAAAATGCGGAAATGTCTGTTTAATCAACTGAGCGGCGGAGAAAAATCACGGGTAAACTTGGCGCGGATTCTCTTGCGCGACTGCGACATCCTGCTGCTCGACGAACCGACCAATCACCTCGATTTGGCATCGCTCGAATGGCTTGAAAAATTCTTGAATGAATTCAAGGGAACCGTAGTCGTGATCTCGCACGACCGGGTGTTTCTAGACCGCGTCGTCACACGCATCATCGAGATCACCGATGGAAAAGCGGACTTTTACGCGGGCAACTACAGTTATTTCATCGAGGAAAAAGAACGCAGGTTTTTGACCCAATCGGAGCAATACGAACAGCAGCAGAAAAAAATCCGTCAGCTCGAGACTGCCGCCAAACGGATGCATGAATGGGCAAAAATCGCAGATAACAAAGCAATGCATAAACGGGCGTTTGCGATGGAAAAACGCATCGAGCAGATGGATAAGGTTGATAAACCGGTCACCGCCAAAAAGTTGACGGCGGAGTTTGACAGCGGAAGCTATGCGGCCAAAGAACTTGTTGCATTTGATTCCGTATACAAAAGCTACGGGGAAAAAGTCCTTTTGAATCATCTGGATTTGAAAATACGCCGAAACGACCGCATTGCGCTGGTCGGCGCGAACGGCTGCGGGAAAACCACACTTTTAAGAATACTGATGGGCGAAGAACCGTGCGACAGCGGCAAAATCAAACTCGGCCCCAGTGTGAAACCGGCATATATGCCGCAAATTATCGCCTTTGAAAACGAAGGTGCGACTGTACTTGACACACTGCGATTCGATGCGGGTTTGTCTGAAGAAAAAACCAGAAGCATTCTTGCGGGATTCCACTTTAAAGCCGCCGATGTGATGAAAAAGGTCGGAACGCTCTCAGGCGGAGAAAAAAGCCGATTGAAACTCTGCATGCTAATGCAGAATAACGTTAATTTTCTTCTGCTCGACGAACCCACGAATCATCTGGACATCGCGACGCGGGAATGGATTGAAAACGCCCTGACCGATTTCGAGGGCACAATGCTGTTCGTCTCCCATGACCGGTATTTTCTGAACAAATTCGCCGATCGGATTTGGAGCATGGAGAACGGCGTCATCACGGAATACGGCTGCGAGTTCGACGAGTATCTCGAACTGACCCGTCCGGTTGAAATCCCGGTCAATAAACCCAAGGCTACGGTGACAAAAGGCAAAGACAAAGATAAAATCAAGATCCACCCCGAAAAGGAAATCCCCACCGAGGATTTAATCCATGAGGCGGAAACCGAATTAAAAAGTGTGATTGCGGAAATCGAATCGGATTTGCAAAACGCGGATTTTCAGAATATGAAAGCGTTATATGAGAAAAAGAGTCAGCTTGAGGAGAGAATTGACACTCTTTACAGCGAATGGGTGAAAAACGGGTAGGTTCAAACCCGTGCAAAAAGGTCAGCTGCAAGATAAAATGCCACAGAGTCCCCTCCGCAAATTCATTTGGCGGAGGGAACTCTGTTCAGCGCGATTTTTTCGCCGAAGGTCATGAAAACGGTTGACAACGCGGTCAAATGGTTATATAATATTTTAGCCGTGAAGACGGCGTTTCATATCGGGGTGTGGCGAAGTTTGGTATCGCGCTTGAATGGGGTTCAAGAGGCCGCAGGTTCGACTCCTGTCACTCCGACCATAAAATAAAGAGGGACTTTTACAGTCCCTCTTTATTTTATGCCCGCAGGGAGGGGTCGAACCTTTCGACATCCTGTCACTCGAAAGGCGCCCGATGGTGCCTTTTCGGGAGGAGTCGAAGACTCCGAACGCCCGCCGTGGCGGGTGTTTCACTCACGACCAAAAAACTCGTTTTTTGCCCGAACGAGAGGGGTTGAACCTTTCGACATCCTGTCACTCGAAAGGCGCCCGATGGTGCCTTTTCGGGAGGAGTCTAAGACTCCGAACAACCGCCGTGGCGGGTGTTTCACTCACGACCAAAAAACTCGTTTTTTGCCCGAACGGGAGGAGTTGAACCTTTCGACATCCTGTCACTCGAAAGGCGCTCGTGGGCGGCTTTGACGCCTTAGGGGTAGGACGCAAAACGCCAGGGTGGGTTCGGGCGAACGCAGTTCGCCCCTACATTGACGAGGAGTAATATCGACACCGGTTTATGCGGTTTCATGCAAAATAGCGGAGCGACGAGGGCGTCGCTCCCTACATATTAACGGTAAAACGAGGTGCGGCGGGGTGTGGTCACCCCGCCCTACTTAACGTACCCTTTAATTTTGCACGCAGAAAAAGCCCGGCTTCGGCGCGGGCTTAGGGAGGTGCAGTTTTTTAAGATCAAAAAATATGCACCTCTTCATGTGTAAACATAAATTCATCCACGCGCATCCTCTGATTATGCTTTTTTTGTAGAATTTGTGGTAATGATTTTAATTAGAGAAAGAAATAAATCCCCATTTATCATTCAAGCAAACAGCTGCCATACCCTCTTGATATCGGTTAACATCTTCATATTGGCATTCTACAACGAGAGTTCCCGCTTGATTGATAAATCCCCATTTTACATTATCATTATTGCCAACGCTGACCGCGGCATATCCCTCATTAAAGCTTTCAGCACCTGAATATATAAAAGGTGTTATTTCTTTTCCTGTTTTGTCGATATAACCCCACTCGCTATGCTGCGATTTGTTTAAGCAAACCGCTGCAAATCCTTCTTTAAAATCACGAACATATCCATATTTGGGAATTACAACCTCGTTGCCTTTGTTGTCGATAAAGCCATATTTATTGTTTAATTGAACCCAAACCATACCTTCATGAAAGAACCAAATTTTATCATAGCGGGTTGCGTCTATCAAAAATTTACCGTCTTTATCCATAAGACCGCATCCACACCATGCTAAACCCTCGGAAAAGGAAGGAATAATTCCTTCTATCGTAAAACTATAAATGCATGGAATTACTTCTTTTCCCGACACATCAATAAATCCCCATTTGTTACTTGGATATTCGCTGCCACTACAGGCAGCTATCATACCATCTGATATATCGCCAAACCAAGTATATTTTCCGACAGGAACAATCATTTTTCCGGTTTTGTCTATGACTCCATAATGGTTACCTTGATTTCCGTTTGTGCCGGTATTTATGATTGCTACACCATCAGTGAAGTTAGAATAAATGTTATATTGGCAGGGTACAACTTCTTTGCCTGCGGTGTCGATAAATCCCCACTTACTGCCGTCATATCCGGACATTTCACCCATTTCTTCATCAAAGAAATGATAATATTCTCCTCCGTTTGATACAGCAGCCATGCCATCTTGGAAATAGGAAACACTGTCATATTTCAGCGGAACAATCTCTTTGCCTGTTGTGTCTATAAAACCCCATTAATCATTCAAGCAAACAGCAGCCATTCCCTCGCAAAATTTGTATTCGTTGTCATATTTTAATGGTACAACTTCTTTTCCGGTTTTATCGATATATCCATATTTTCCATTCATTCTCACCATTGCCAAACCGCAGCTAAAGTCGCCGTCCTGGTCTCCGTCATACAAGGAATATGAGCTCCCGACAAAACCATATTTTATCGGAACAACCACTTTACCTGTTTTGTAAATGTATCCCCACTTGTCGTTGATACAAACCGCTGCTAAACCATCCGAAAAATTTCTTACCTCATCATATATTGGCTCAATCGTAGAATGCATTACCGCTTGACTTTGCTGAGTTGACGAAGCTAATGACGGTACTTGACTTTGCTCTGGAACGCTCGCTGTTGTTTGACTTTGTTCTATGATTGCGGAAATATTGCTGCTCGATTGTGATGGAGAAATAATGTTGTTATTAGAACCGCAAGAAACCATTGAAATAGATATTAACATAGCAGATAGCAAAAAAACTGTTTTTTTCATGAAAATTTCCCTTCCACTAAAATCTACACAGCCATTTTACCACAAAATAAATCCATTTTCAACCAATTATCATCATTTGACAGCCAATCAAAAAATCAAAGAGTCACCTTGGGAAGAATTAACGGCTAAAGAAGAGGAAAAGAGAAAAAAAGTTCGGTACCGTGCACAGGTAAATCCGACACGACGGGAGTTATAAATTGTAGGGCGCGGCATCCTTGACGCGCCGAATTAACGAACAAGGTAGAGTAAAGAGGAAAAAATTCGGTACCGTGCGCGGGTTTATCCGACACGGCGGGCGTGTTCGCACGGAGCGCCGAGTCGTCGCTCCCTACATGAAAGTCACCATATCACCACATCAGTAAGCGTGTTTTTTGCGGGCTTTTCGCCCGCTGGGTCGTCAGGGATGCCGACCCCTACAGGATAATTCCCCTCTGTGGAGGGATGGCGCAAAGCGCCAGGGTGGGTTCGGGCGAACGCAGTTCGCCCCTACATTGGCGAGGAGCAATATCGACACCGATTTATGCGATTTTAACGCAAAATAACGGAGCGCCGAGTCGGCGCTCCCTACATATTAACGATAAAACGAAGTGCGGCGGGGTGTGGTCACCCCGCCCTACTCATAACGAAACACAGAACACATTCACCTTTGCGAATCCGCGCGGGGCGTCATACCGCCAGAAAGGGCGGCTTTGACGCCGACCCCTACAATGTTACGACACGGAGCGACGAGGGCGTCGCTCCCTACATAAAGCGGCGTGCCGAGTCGTCACGCCCTACTTCAAACATCCGCCACGTTCACTCCGGCCAACAAATCAAAGGGTCACCTTGGGAAGCGGCAGGTTTTTGCGATATTCCAGATATTGCTCATAAGTGCCTTCCCGGTCAATGACGCCGTCGGGCAGGATTTCGATGATCCTGTTTGCGGTGGTTTGAATGATTTCGTAGTCGTGCGTGGCAAAAAACACATTGCCTTTGAAATCAACCAGCGCGTTATTGACTGCGGTGATCGATTCAAGGTCCAGGTGGTTTGTCGGATGGTCCAAAATCAGCGTGTTTGCACTGAAAAGCATCATCCGCGAAAACATACAGCGCACCCTCTCGCCGCCCGAGAGGACATTGACGGGTTTATAGACATCGTCTCCCGAAAACAGCATTTTGCCTAAGAAACCGCGCAGATAGGTTTCGGTTTCATCGGTCGTATACTGCCGCATCCAATCCAAGATCGAAAGCGTGCAGTTGTTGAAAAACTTTGAATTGTCAATGGGAAAATAGGACTTTGAAATCGTCACGCCCCATTTGATGCTGCCTTCATCCGGCTCCGTCTCACCCATGATGATTTTAAACAACATCGTGACCGCCTGCTCGCTTTCCCCGATAAACGCAACTTTATCGCCGTTGTTGACGGAAAACGAAACATTGTTCAAAATCTTTACGCCGTCAACGGTTTTTGAAATGCCGCGGACGGAAAGGATGTCCTTCCCGGCTTCTCTGTCCATGGTGAACCCGATGTACGGATATTTTCTGCTGGAGGAGGGCATCTCGTCAACGGTGAGTTTATCAAGCAGTTTTTTTCTGGATGTCGCCTGCTTGGACTTCGATTTATTGGCGGAAAATCGCTCGATAAAGGTCTGAAGCTCCTTGACCCTTTCCTCGTTTTTCTTATTCTGCTGTTTGAGCAAACGCTGGATCAACTGGCTGGATTCATACCAAAATTCGTAGTTTCCGACATACATCTTGATCTTGCCGTAATCGATATCCACAATATGCGTACAGACGTTGTTTAAAAAGTGGCGGTCGTGCGAAACCACCAAAACGGTGCCCGCGTATTCGGCGAGGAACTCCTCGAGCCAGCTGATCGCATCGATATCCAGATGATTCGTCGGCTCGTCCAAAAGGATGATGTCGGGATTGCCGAACAGGGCCTGGGCAAGCAAAACTTTCACCTTTTCGTTTCCCGAAAGGGTTGACATCTGTGAATACAGCAACTCCTCAGAAAGCCCGAGCCCCTGAATCAGCTTCGACGCCTCGGAATCGGACTCCCAGCCGTTCAGTTCGGCAAATTCACCCTCCAGTTCGGACGCCAAAACCCCGTCCTCTTCCGTGAAGGTCTCCTTTGCGTACAGCGCTTCTTTTTGCTTGATAATTTCGTGAAGGCGGGGGTTGCCCATCGTCACCGTGTCCAGAACGTTAAATTCGTCAAAAGCGAAATGATCCTGCTTCAACACGGACAACCGAAGATTTTTCGGAATAATGACCTCGCCCGTTGTGGGTTCGAGTTCGCCGCAGAGAATGCGGATAAAAGTTGATTTTCCGGCACCGTTTGCCCCGATGATACCGTAGCAGTTCCCCGTGAGGAACTTCAGGTCAACATGTTTGAAAAGAACGGTTCCGCCAAAACCGAGGCTGACATCAGATACTGTAATCATTGAATCTCCATCACTTTTAAGTTAAAACTTTTTCGAAAAGTTTTAAATTTTTTAAGATTATAGCACGTTTTATAAGAGTTGTCTATTTGTTTCGGGTTTAAACCATGCTGACGGACACTACTCTTTTTTGCCCTTTTTTACCGCTTTTTCACCCGAATAAGCGGAGCGCGGCGGCTAATACTATCAAAAAAGGAGGAATTTTTATGCCAAACATCAAATTCGGCGTAACCGCAAAGAGCGAAAACAACACCAAAACCGTCGTCACAACCAGGGGCTTCACCATGACCATCGACGAACCGGAAAGCCTGGGAGGCACAAACGGCGGGGCAAATCCCGTCGAATACCTGCTGGCCGCGCTTTCGGGCTGTCTGAATGTGGTCGGGCATCTGGTCGCCGGCGAGATGGGGTTTCGGTTGAACGGTTTGGAAATTGATTTGCAGGGGGATTTGGACCCCGCAAAATTTACGGGTCAATCAACAAGCGGCCGGGCGGGATACAATGACATTCGAGTGACGCTGATGCCGGACACGGATGCAAACCAGGAGACATTGGACAAATGGCTGAAGACGGTTGAAAGCAGATGCCCCGTCAGCGACAATATCGCCAACCCCACGCCTCTGCACCTCATGCTGGGTTGATATTGATTTTATATTGAAAGCTCTTCTTTGCCAAAGACCGGGCCTGCCGCATTCTAAGCGGCAGGCCCTATGTTATATAACAGAATTCTATAACCGGCGGGAATTAATCGCCCGTGACCGTCCCATACGGCCAGTCGATGATGCCGCCGAAGTCATAGACGTTGGTATAACCTATTGCGATCAGCTTATTCGCGGCCTGTGCACTGCGGTTTCCGGAACGGCAGTATACCAAAATCTCCGCGTTGAGGTCGGGAAGCAAAGCTGGCTTTGTGTTGATGATGGTCTCATTAGGCACTAAAATCGCATCCGGGATATGTCCTGCCTCAAACTCTGATTGGGTTCGGACGTCGAGAATGATAACATCGTCCCCGCTGTCCATTCTGGCTTTGGCGTCCTGCGCCGATATCTTTTGGTATGCGACGACGGTGCTTTGAACGCTGCTGCCGGTATTATCAGCGGTGGATTCTGCCGCCGGGAAAATTGCGAATGTAAGCAGCACCCCAAGCAGGATGCCGACAATAGTTGATACAATCGGATTTTTGGTGATCGGGCAGCTGCCGTTGGAACAGCCGATCAGCTTGTAAAGCACGAAATAGCCGAAAAGTCCGCCGATCGCTGCGCCGATCAAATATTTATAAATCATAAAATTACCTCCTCAGTACGAAATAGGTACTGATTATATTTTACGAATTCCTGACCTGCATACCGTAACCTTGTCACGGTCGGCATCCGAATGTGTAGGGGCGATTCGCAATCGCCCGTATCTTATGCACCGCCTTTCGGGCGATTTTGAATCGCCCCTACTGCGTTTATCCTCCGTCTTTGCGAGGGGTTTTCGCCCCGCGGCAAATCCATCCCCGTCTTTGCGAGCGAAGCGCGGCAATCCAGAAATATAAAATCCGATCGCTTATACTCTGGATTGCTTCGTCATGCGCGTAGCTGAGCTACGCGCTTTCCTCGCAAAGACGGGGCGTGGTTGATAGCGCAAAGACAGCGCTTTTTTCATATGATAGGGTGAATCTCAACTCTTTTATTGGGGGAATGCGAATGTTAAAAACCATTACATATAACCGGGCAGCGGTGGTGCGGTACGCCGAAAAATGGGCGTTTGGGCGCAATCCCCGCTTCCCGAATTTCGACGGGATGGGCGGGGACTGTACCAATTTCGCCTCGCAGTGCATGTACGCGGGCTGCGGCGTGATGAATTATAAACCCGTTTTTGGGTGGTACTGCAACAGTTTAAACGACCGCACCCCCTCGTGGAGCGGTGTGGAATTTTTATATAATTTTTTGGTCAATAACGATTCGGTCGGGCCGTATGCGCAGGAGGTTCCCACAGAATTACTGCTGCCCGGCGATTTGATTCAGCTTTGCGATTCGAGCGGCCATTTTTACCATACGCCCGTGGTCGTCGCGCGGGATCAAAACGAGATTTACGTCGCCGCGCACACCTTTAACGCCTGGCACCGTCCGCTCTCGAGCTATATTTATGCGGGATTGCGCGGATTACATATTGAAGGAGCGAGGAAATTGGGGTAGAAAAACCAAATAATTCTTTAATATCATGCCGGCCTTGTAATACGAAACACTTCAATAGGTTTTCCATCAATAAGTTTATATACAACATACGGGCTGTATTCATTATAATTGGTTGTAATCAACTCGGAGTTTCCATCACCGTCAATATCACATATGATTATCTCATATTCATAAGATTTACCCCATTCACCGGAGATAAAGATCGGGCATTTGATCAAATCACCTTGTGAATCATATTGAATCGAGATCCATCCGTCATAACAATAATTCTCTGTACTATAATCCTCTGAACCAGAACCATCGTCTGCAATATAAGAAGCGATATTATCATCAGTGAGAGGCTCTTTGGATACATAATTAAAAACAATATCATCACTATTGCAAATAGGTTCATTACCGCTTAAAAAGAACACTGTCAGAGTATATGTCCCAGTATCATCGTAATAAGGTGGATTGGGATTGCGATTTTCATTTAAATAAAAAAGGTTACAGGCATTGACATAGGCATCTTCTATGCCGTCTCCGTTCCAATCAAATAACCAAGCGTTGATATAAATTAATGGGGTATTATTACAATGATTTGAAATCAATTTATTAAAATATTCATCCCATTCCGGTTTGTTAGGTTGATGATCAAATGCATATTCTTCATATCGAACTTTAGTTGGGAAAAAGTCCCATTCTCCATTTGAGCATATAAATCCATCTGTTAATTCCGGATACTCATCAATAGCCGGTATATTTGCAAAATCGCTATACATATCTATAATATAGTGCTTTTTTAGATTTTCTGCACTTGGTGCATTTTTAACGATTTCATTAACATCATTATACCAACCCCCATCGCCCGTAAGGATTTGCATACCCTGTTTCATATATGAAATAGGTATAGTGTAATAAATATAAGTGATATGATTCTCCGGCGTTCCGTTGGTTGCGGTCATGGCGAATGAGTCTGCAGATGAAGTAGCGGACTCGTTGCCGGTTTGGGATACGGCAGATGACGCTTTTGAAGGTGTCGAAGAAACGCTGACCGGGTTGTTGATAACGCTCGAACTGCTTTCAAATTGACTGCTGCTTGGATCAGTAATTTGGCACCCTGCAATTGACAAGAGAATGGTGATTGACAACAGGATTACGACTATCTTTTTCATATGGATTTTTCCTCTCAATTTAAGCTCCCATTGCTTGCCCGAATATCTCAACCGGTTTTCCGTCAATCAACTTATAAACAATAATTCCGGTGTATTCACTTAGATTAAAAACAATCCATTCCGATACTCCATCGCCGTCAATATCGCTCAGAACCATGGTGTCCTCATAAATGATGTCAAACCAATATCCGCCTTCATAAACAGGGCATATCATTAAATTGCCCTCAGAATCGTATTGGATTGCCGATATAGTACTTCCTCCCCGACCTTCTTTTGAAAGATTATAGGATATGCCTTCGCCTTCCAAAGGTTCCTTGGTAAAGCAATCCCAAACATAGCCGGAGGTCTCAAGCGGGTCATTTCCGCTCAAAAACAGAGCGGATAACATGTAAACCGAAGTATTATCGGCATAAGGCGGATTGGGCTTGGGCTTATCTTCGGTGGTATAAATCATATTGCTGGCATTGACAAAAGCATCTTCAATGCCGTCTCCGTTCCAATCAAAAAACCAGGCATCCAGATAAATCACTGGTGTGTCATCGGATTTCTCTTGAATTCTGCTCCTAAAGTAATCGTCCCATTCGGGATTATTCGGTTGATTTTGCATGGTGTATTCTTCATATCGCACTTTTGTCGGGAAAAAGTCCCAGTTCCCGTTTGAACTCACAACTACTTCTGCATTTGAATTTCCCGGTTCTTCGGACGGAATTTTTTCACCATTGCTGTTCATCACCGACACATAATGTTTCTCTAATGTTTCCCAATCAGGTACATTCGGTGCGATTTCCGCAACATCCCAACTGATGCCTCTATCAACTGTAAGAATTTCAATCCCTTGTTTCATATAAGAAACAGCATAACCTGCGATATAAGTGATGTGGTCCTCCGGTGTTCCATTGGTTGCGGTCATTTCAGAAGTTTCTTCGGAAGAAGTAACTGATACAATACTAATTTCCGAAATATCAGAATCTTCTTCGGAAGATATCGCAGAAACGCTGCTCGGACTGCTGATAACACTCGAACTTCTACTCGGGGTTACACTGCGGCACCCCGCAAGCGACACGAGCAGGGCGACTGACAGCAGGATTACCATGGTTTTTCTCATATAGATTGTCCCCCCTTTTATTAAGCCCCTTCAAATATTTTGAATACTTTGATCGGTTTTCCGTTAATCAACTTATAGATATTAATACCACTATATTCGTTGACGTCTATTATAATCAATTCCGTTTTGCCGTCGCCGTCGATGTCACTCAGAATCACAATGTCCTCCTCAACTACCATGTATTCACCTCTAATAAAAATCGGACAGACCATCAAATTGCCTTCCGAATCATATTGAATTGCGGATTTCTCATGACTATCAAAATGATCTATTGATTCATTATAAGTTTCGCGATTATCATTATCACAGGGTTTCTTGGTGACATAGTCTGTGACATAACCATCAATTTCGAATGGTATATTTCCGCTTAAAAAGAGTACCGATAAGTTATACGTTGCGGTTTTATCGTAATAAGGCGGATTCGGTTCGCAATCTTCGTTTGAATCAAATGTATTGCAGGCATAAACCAACGCATCCTCTATGCCGTCTCCGTTCCAATCGAAAAAGTAAGCATTTGTATAAATGAGCGGAGTCACATCCGATACTTCCTTGATTCTGCTCATAAAATATTCGTCCCACTCGGGCTTGTCGGGTTGATTTTGCAACGTGTATTTTTCATATCGAACTTTTGTCGGGAAAAAGTCCCAGTCCCCGTTTGAACAAATGAATAGATCTGACAACGAATACTCTGATTCATCAAATAGAGTTTTTCCGCTATCATCGTACATATCTTTTATATAATGCCTTTTCAGATTTTCCACACTCGGTGTTCTTCCGATATATTCGTTGACAAAACCACACATACCCACATCACCGGATAAAATTTGAGCGCCTTCTTTCATATGTGAAACGGGATAATAATCGGAATCATACAGATAAGTGACGTGATCAGTAGGCGTTCCTATTGTCGAAGGGATACTGAAGACCTCTTTGGAAGAAGCTACAGATTCGCCGGTTATGGCGGACTGGGCTTCGCTGCTCGGGCTGACGGAGACGCTCGAACTGCCGCTCGGGGTTACGGCATGGCACCCCGCAAGCGACACGAGCAGGGCGACTGACAACAGGATTACGATGGCCTTTTTCATATGCAATGTCCCCCCATATTCATAGCCCGTTACAATATTTTCTATATTATAACGCATACAAAACAAAAACGCAATCAAACACCAGATTTATCCTTACCAATTCAGTGTTTCTACTACTTAATTTTCGTTGACCAATCTTTTTTATTCTGCTTTTGTATGATATAATAATGGACAATCCTCAAGGGGGTTATCGCATGTACATCAAAAACCGATATCTGTCGGCCATCTATAAAATTTTACTTGCCGCATCCGTTCATCGACGTGGATAATCTCGGCGTTTTGAAGGTTTCGCTGACGGTCAGTCCCTTTTTGTCAAACAGAAGCCAGTCTAGCAGTAAAATGAAAATGCATATCGTAAAAAATATAAGAAAGTTGGAACAATTATGCTTGCACAAAAAGCGCCTATGGGCTGGAATTCCTGGAACACCTTCACAAAAAACATCAACGAACATCTGATTATGGAGACCGCAGACGCAATGGTGGCGGAAGGACTGCTTGACGCGGGCTATGAATATTTGGTCATCGACGACTGCTGGAGCTGCAGAGAACGCGACGCTGACGGAAATCTGGTCGCAGACCCCGAAAAGTTCCCCCACGGAATGAAATTCGTGGCCGACTACGTCCATTCGAAGGGTTTAAAATTCGGGATGTATACCTGCTGCGGCGTCATGACCTGCGCGGGTTATCCGGGCAGTTTCGGTCATGAATTTCAGGACGCGGAATATTTTGCGGGCGTGGGCATCGACTTGCTGAAATACGATAACTGCTACCACCCCAGTATGCCCAACAAGCTCTCCTATTCGCGTATGTCCATGGCGCTGCGCTCCACAGGGCGCCCGATTCTGTTTTCCGCCTGCAACTGGGGCGTAGAAGACGTCTGGAGCTGGGCGCGTTCGGTCGGTGCGCATATGTACCGCTCTACCGGAGATATCACCGACACATTTGCTTCCATTCAAGAAATCTCTAACGGGCAGAAAGACAAGCTCTGTTATTCGGCGCCCGGCTGCTTTAACGACGTGGATATGCTGGTGACCGGGCTGCGCGGAAGCGGCAACATCGGTTTCGGCAAGGGCTGCACCGATGCGCAGTATCGCTACCATTTTGCGATGTGGTGCATGTTTTCCGCGCCGCTTATGCTGGGCTGCGATGTTCGTAAGCTGACGCCGGAAAACAAGGCGCTTATCACCAACAAGGCGCTTATTGAGATCTGCCGCGACAAGGACGCCCGCCCGCCGATATTCGTGGAGGACAACCACGGCATCTATGACAACACCATCTGCTTTAAATATCTCTCCGACGGCGACTACGCTGTGGCCATGTTCAACGTCCATGACGACGAAAAGACCGCCATCCTGCCCTATTATGAAATCGGGCTTGACCCGCTGTGCGGCATGGCGTTCGATTTCACCGATCTGATCTCGGGCGAACACATCGGCGTCAAAAAGGATTTCGCGCTGTTCCATGTTCCCGCCGGGGACTGCAGAATATTCCGCGCAAAACTGGTAAAAGCGGAATGACCCGCTGCTTTGCCTGCCAAAAGGAACTGACCGCCGATGAAACTGCGCTCTACAGGCGGCTGGTGAACCGCAGCGCAAAGGAATTTCTCTGCTACGCCTGCCTTGCCGCAAAATTCAATGTGAGTGAGGCGGAACTGCGCCGGAAAGTTGAAGATTTTAAAAAAAGCGGCTGCACCCTGTTTTCATAAAAACGATAAACAAAACCGGCGGAACGGGTTTCCCGTTCCGCCTGATCTTTGTAGGGAAGGGTCTTGACCCTTCCGAGCAGGCGCGTTCCACCGATGGAACGCGCCCGCGTAATATCTGCGGGAACACAAAGTTGTATTGAATGGATTAGGCAAAGACAGCAAACCTTTGGTGAACCCGATTCGGGTCGAACCGGGTTCACGCGGAAAGGTCAAGACCTTTCCCTACAAGAACTGCGGCTGAAACAGCTGCGGCTGTACAACAGCGGCGGAAGGGTTCACCCGTTCCGCAGGTTCTATTCGGCCTTTAAACCGTAATTTCCCCGCATAAACCCTCGTCTGTGACAACCGAAACGGTGATCGGGCCGTTTGTTTCCTCTGTAAAGCAGGCCACACAGCAGCCGTGATATAAAGCCCGGCAGGCAGACGCATACGGCGTATGGTCGGTGAGGTCACCGTTGTCCGTGCCCAGCAAAGAAAGCCCCTCTCCTGCGTGGAAAGTAATTTTCTGCTCACACCGGTAACAGGGCGTTCCCTGCTCATCCGCAGCCAACGCCTCCACCCGAATAATTGGGGTACCGTCCCCGTCTTCATAGGCCTTGGCGGCCAGTTGAATCCGCGTGGGCTCATCGGCGGTTTTGACGGTCTGTCGGCACACCTCCTGCCCGGCATTGAAACCCACTGCCGTGATTTCACCCTTTGCCCAGGGGATAAAAAATTCCATAAAACCGCCCGGGAATTCGTCTATTCGGCGGCGCAGCAGCGGAGTCTCGCCTTGACGAATCTCCGCCTCCTCGCAGTTGGTAAACACATTCATCCGCACGCAAGTGGCGTCCAGATGCTCAAAGTTCCATCCCTCGGCCCATTTGGGGCTGCTCCAGGGACCGGGTTCCATGGGGTTTTTTAAGGTATCGTCGCAGACCGCCATAGCAATCATGGGTTCTTGCGACCACATGGAACGGGTCAGCTGGGCTTTTGCTTTCAGCTGCCCGGCGGTGTCGATCACCCCGCCCGACCAGCCCCGAACAGGCCAGCCCCCGCAGCCCACGGCCTCGCCCAGATAATCGATGCCCGCCCACATGAACTGACCGACCACATGATCTTTTTTGCAGTCCAGCCACGGGTTCACGGGCAGATAAGCGTCAAACCGTTTTGCCTGCCCCCGATAGAAGGGGAAGGTCTCGGTTCCCACGATCAGCGCGTCGGGCATCCGTTTATGATATTCGTCATACCACTGCTCTTGATAATTGCAGGAGATGAGGTCGATATAGGGAAGCATTTTTTCCACCAGTTCGGCCTTTTCGGCGGGGGAAAGCGCGTTTTGTGCCGGGTCGAAGGCGTGTGGCTCCATGGCGAAAGTGACCGGACGGGTGGGGTCTTTTTCCCTGACCCGATCGGTCAGCATTTTCAGCCGCCCGATCATGTCGTCGTGCCCTTGATGGTTGACCTCGTTTCCCACACTCCAAATTACCACCGAGGGGTGATTGCGGTCGCGGTCGATCGTCGCATCCAAATCGTTTTTCCAACAGGCGTCAAAAATCCGGCCGTACCGCAGGGTCTCCCATTTGTCAAAGGCCTCGTCCATCACCAAAAAGCCCATCTCATCGCAGAGGTCCAGCAGCTCGGCGGCAGGAGGATTGTGGCTGGTGCGGATGGCATTGCAGGAAATGGCTTTTAGTGCCTCCAACCGCTGGCGCGCCAACCCCTTGTGCCAGGCCGCTCCGGTCATGCCGAGATCATGATGGAGATTGACGCCTTTCAGTTTGACATTTTTGCCGTTTAAATAAAAGCCCTTGCCGGGGATCAGTACGGCGGTGCGGATGCCGAAACGTTGCTCAACACAATTCACGGCTTTCCCGTCCCGGCTCAGTGTGATTTTGCAGGTATACAGCGCCGGATCGGTGATATCCCAGCGACGGGGGTTCGGAATCGTCAGCTTGGCTTCTCCGGAAATGCAAGCCCCGGCAGATATGGCCAGAGTGATTTCCGTTGAAGCGCAAGTATTTCCGTTGGGGTCAATCAGTTGTATATTGATTGCGGCATTTTTATTTTCAGCAAAGTCGTTTTTCACTTGAACGGACACGGCGACAGTGGCCGAATCGTCGGAAATTTCCGGCGTGGTGACGGAAATCCCGAAGGGCTTGATGTGCAGTTTGTCTGTGACCGTCAAAGTGACCGGCCGGATGATGCCGCAGCCGGAATACCATCGGTCAGCCAGATGAGCGGGCGAGTTGTCCACCCGCAGGGCGACGTTTCCCGGCTTCACGGGAATTACAAAGGGGGTATAGCCATAGCTGTGCCGACCCACCTCGGTTCCGTTGTTGTATAAAGTGGATTCGTGAAACACCCCGTCAAAAGTCAGCCAGGCGGTCTGCTCTTCGGACAGGACAAAATCCAGTTTCCGGCGATACCACGCCACTCCCCAGCGCTCGTAAAAACCCTGCGCCGACGCAAACGTAAATTTAGGGTCGTCGTGGAGGGTATTCAAAGACAGCTGGACCTCGGCTTCCCGATGCACCAACGGGCGGGAGATCGCCCAGTCGTGGGGCACGGTTACCGCTTTAAAATCGGTTTCGTCCGACCCGACAGCGGATATGGGCAAGTCCTCGTCAAAAAAATCCCAATCTCTCAGGGTGTTTACAGTCCGCATGATCATACTCCTTTTCTTTTTAAAAAACGCTCAGCGCAAATAAAAAACGACAGCTGTGTTAATCCGCAATCATTATAAGGGTCACATACGAAAAAATCAAGGCGTGCAATGGGTGAAATCAAACCGGCGGAATGGGTTCACCAGTTCCGGCGAATCTTTGTAGGGAAGGGTCTTGACCCTTCCGAGCAAGCGCGTTCCGCCGGAGAAACGCGCTTGCGTAATACCTGCGGGAACGCGAAGTTATATTGAATGGATTAAGCAAAGGTAATTAACCTTTGGTGAACGCAATTCGGCCCGAATTGCGTTCACGCGGAAGGGTCAAGACCCTTCCCTACAGGAACACGAGTTGTTTACAACCCGCCGCGGGCGAACGCGTCGGGCCGTGACCCGTATCGCCCCTACACAGCACCGCTTCTATTTTTTTAAAAACCATGCTATAATTGAAAAAGATTACCCGATTTTTTGAAAAAGTTCGGGATTTTTGCAAAATGCAACTGTCGGTTGCGGCATTTTATAAGCCGGATTGATAGCATGTAACCCGCCGATTTGCTATTCTTTTATTGCGATGCGGCGGCTCCGGAAACCGCTGCATCAGGCGGCGCAGGACGATCCGAAGGCCTTCGGTCCAAGCCCGCACATGAAATAATAACAGGAGGATTTCACATGATCTTAGCGGATAAAATTTTGACCTTGCGCAAAAATAACGGCTGGTCGCAGGAAGATTTGGCCGAGAAACTCAACGTCTCCAGACAGTCCATCTCCAAGTGGGAGAGCGCCGCCGCCATTCCGGATATCAACCGGATTCTGGACATGGCGAAACTCTTCGGGGTGACGACCGATTATCTATTGAAAGACGACCTCGACACCGCCGTCTATTCCGACACCGACGATACCGCCGGAAAGCGCATCACGGTTCAGGAGATGAACGACTATCTGAAAGACAATCGGCAATTTGCCAAACGGACGGCTTGGGGTGTGCTGCTGAGCATTCTCTCTCCGATCGCCGTGATCGAACTTGCCGGCAATTCCGAAGCCATCGGCATCACGGAAAGCGCCGGCGCTGCCATAGGCGTTGCGGCATTGCTCTTGATCGTCGCCGCGGCAGTCGCACTGTTCATCATCAGCGGCACCTCCATGAGCCGCTATCATTATCTGCAAAACAACAATTTCGAACTGGAATACGGCGCGGAAGGCATCGTTCGGGAACGGCGCGACGCATTTTCCAAGACCCATACGGTAAGCATCGTCATCGGCGTGGCGCTGTGCATTTTATGCGCGCTGCCGCTGGTCGTCGCGGGTGCTTTGAACGCAGAAGAAAGTATTCTGATCGGACTTGTCGCCGTGCTGTTAGCTATCGTCTCGGTGGCGGCCTTCATGTTCGTTCGGGTCGGCGTAATTATGAACGGATACAACCGTCTGCTCTCCGAGGGCGATTATGCCAAACCGCAGCGCGAACAGGAGGAACAGCATGAAAAACTCGGCGGCATCTTTTGGCCGCTCGTGGTCGCCGTCTATCTGGTTTGGAGTTTCCTTTCCGGAAGATGGGGTATCACTTGGCTGATCTGGCCGGTCGCGGCATTCGTATTTGCCGCGCTGAAAGCCCTCATTTCCGCCGTAAAAAAGAAATAAAAGCGCATTTTAAACATCGGCAGGCCGGTTTTCCGGCCTGTTTTCGTTTGATAAAGGTTTTACATTTGAGCGATGACGATTTTTACATACACCCGATACAATATAAGCAGGCCTTGATAAACGGCCGACCCCCATAACGAATCCAAACAACAAAGAAAGGTGTATTTTATGCCGGCTTGCATGGCGCATTACCAATTCGGCCAAGAGATGATAAAACGGCTCGATCCCGAACTGATGGCTGTGATCCACAACCACCGCCGGGAATACGAAATCGGCCTTCAGGGGCCGGACATCTTCTATTATTATAAAACCTACCGGCCCAACCGCGTCTTCCGCCACGGACTCAACTGCCACTCGCGCCCCGCGATTCAAATGTTCGCACCCATGTTTAAAGAAAACCGCGAAGGCGCCGCGCTGGCGTATCTGCTCGGCCTGATCTGCCATTACGCGCTCGACCGCAGCTGCCATCCTTATGTGTACGGAAACAGCCGGGGGCTCGGCGACCACTTTAAAATCGAATCCGCGTTTGATTGTTACATCATAAAAAATCGCAGCCTGAAAGCAGAGCGTTTCGAGTGCTTCCCGATTTCCGATCTCGATTATGCGGCGCTGGCCTCTCTGTGGCCGGGGATCCCCGAAAAAGCCATTAAAAAATCCATTCGGGCGCAGCGGTTTTGCACCCGCCTGATTGACCGCAGAAACATCGTGCGCGCCTTTGAAACAGGTTCGCATAAAAATCCGCAGGACCTCGCGGACAAAAAGCAGGAAGCGCATACCGCAGCTTTGGAAATGCTGTATCAAAAGGCGCTCCTCGATTGTCCGCTGCTGGTGAAAAGCGCTGTCAGCGCGATGCGGGCGAATACGGAATACTGTGTGGGCTTTCATCTGAATCACGAGGGCGTCGATCCGAGCGCCCGCCGCGAACTGATCCCCGCAGACTGCAGCATTGCCGATTCCCCTGCAGGATAATACTTACCAACCACTTCTCTTACCCATCATACCCCTCCCGCAAGACAAAAAATCCGACCGCGGCAGCAGTCGGATTTTTTGGTTTTAAAATATTTATTAATCCTCGATATGTTCGATCGGCTCGATGGTGAATTCGCGTTCAAACGGAGTCAATGCGTTAAAAAAGAGGTTGTATTTCGAACCGGAGACCGGCACCGAACCGAACAGCCCTTCGGTGATGAAGGTCTCGGCGAATGCCGGGCCGATTTTCACGCCGCTCGTACCCATCTCCACCTTGACATAACCCTTGGAGGCGACCAGTTTCCCGCCGGCATTGGCGCGGATCGTATAGCCGTCGCCGAAGATGACCGCATTGGGGTTCACGCCCATCTCGAAACGCACGGGAACTTTGGTGCAGCCGTCCATCTTCATGCGGATGGCAAAACCCTTTTCGGTGCGTTTGACCTCCAAAGCCGCATCGACCGTGATCGGGCCGGTGGTATCACGCTTGGAGCGGTCCATTTTGTTAAAGTCGCTGGTGCCCTGATATTCTTTATACGGCAGGTAATAAGTACCCTCGCCGTGGTAGTCCATGATATAGCCATCGGCGGTCTTGCGGATATTTTGCACCTTGATATGCCGCTCGTTGAAGAAGTGGATGCCGCCCCGGATATACATATCCACCTCTCCGGACTGCAGGAAGAAAAACGTCTCGTTGTTTTCCATGATCGACACGGTCATGCCGTTGTGCGCCATGCGAACAATACCCGAATCCTTGAAATGATAATCGTATTCGACGGGCATCGCGGGTGCGATGTCGGGGATTTCGACGAGTTCCGGTTCAGTCATCATTTCGGTCAGGCCGACCTGGAAATTGCGTCCGTGACTCAAGCAGTCGTCGATGACCGCACGGGCCATTCCGAGCAGTTCATCGTCTTTGAGCAGATGCCCGGCTTTGAGATACTGATAGATGTATTTGTCGGCGTAGACCGTGGTTCCCTTATCCTGACGCGTGGAGTTCTGGGTAAAAATTTCGTAATTGGTATGGTAATAGGCGGCCATCATCTTGAGGTTGCGGCGCACCGGTTCGAGCAGTTCGGGTTTATTAAGTTCTTCGGCCAGAATCAGCATCGCCATGTTGTTGACATAGTTATAGCCACCGGTGGAGCGTTCGGTGTATTCGCCGTACTCGTTGCAGTCGATGCCCTCGTTTAAAAAGGCGTTAATGCGATTAAGGTATTCCTTTTTGCCGGTGATGTTCATTGCAAGCGACAGCGCCGCCGACTCGACCCAGCGGTGATTGGGCGTATGGAAGCCGCCGGTGAAGATACCGTCCGCGAGTTTGGAAAGCGCGTCGTAAAGCCGCTTTTTCAGTTCTTCGCCGCGTGCGCCCTCGTCGCGGTTCTTGATGAAATTATAGGTTTTGCACAGCCCGATATTAGTGAACGACGTATCGGGTGCGGAATAAAAGTTGGCGACGTGATAGTCGATGACGCCCGACGGGCGCAGGTTGTCATATAAAAACGTGAACAGCAGGTCGGCGGCGTTATAGGCCTCGTCGCTTTGATAAAATTTGCTCTCGGGGCAGAAATAGAGCATGATCGCGGTACTGACCGAACCGCCCGCGCCATAAGGCACGATACCGAAATCCTTGCTCAGATAGCCGCCGCGCTGCCAATCGGTCGTCCGAATCATCTGGTTGCGGAGCAGATTGTCAAAAGCCCTGTCGGAATTTTCGACGGCTGTTTTGTAAAGATCGATGGTGTATTTCATAAAATCCTCCCACGCATGATTGCGTTGCTTCATTTCATTATATAATGACTGCTGAACTTGTATGGGTGGGGATTCGTCCCCCGAAGTCCCGCCCAAGCAGGCATGTATACAATGCATTGAACTGAAAATGCTTTGAAAAAGTGTTTTTCATATAAAACCAATGGTTTTATAAAATCGTTGCGCACAACGATTTATTCTAATAAGCATTATAACAACCTATCTCAAAATGGCAACCCCAAAATAAGATTTTATGATTAAATTTGTCATTGTAGGGGCGATTCGTAATCGCCCGAAGGTTTTATCCGGTTTGCTGGCATTGAAGCAGGCCGCGCCTGTGGCGCCCCTACCGTGGAATAACATCAATCCATCCCCGTCTTTGCGAGCGAAGCGCGGCGACGAAGCAATCCAGGAATGAGGTTAACGGGTTGCAGTGGGTATTCGGGCGCTTGTACTCCGGATTGCCGCGCTTCGCTCGCAAAGACGGAGTTAATTTCCCAGTTTCATGTTGTTCGAGAACCTGATATAATGGATTTATCAATTCCCGGAGGTATTCGGATGGATAAAAGCAATCAATTCAATAGCCTCGGCGGCATTGTGAAACCGCTGCTCGATTGGTACGGCCAAAATGCCCGTATTCTGCCGTGGCGCGAAAACACCGATCCCTACCGCGTGTGGGTGTCGGAGATTATGCTGCAGCAGACCCGCGTCGAGACCGTGATTCCCTATTATAATCGTTTTATAACCGCTCTGCCGGATATCAAGGCGCTGGCTGAAGCGAATGAACAGATATTGCTCAAACTCTGGGAGGGCTTGGGGTATTATTCCCGCGTGCGCAATCTGCAAAAGGCCGCGCAGAAGATTATGACCGAATTTAACGGGCAATTCCCCGACGAGTTTAATGATATTTTGTCGCTGCCCGGGATCGGAACCTATACGGCGGGGGCGATTTCTTCAATTTGCTTTGAAAAACCCGTTCCGGCGGTGGACGGGAATGTGCTGCGCGTGCTGTCTCGGTTGTTGGGCAGTGAAGCTGATATCGCACTGCCGGAAGTCAAGGCGGAATTCACCGAATTATTGAGACAGATTTACCCCAAAAACCATTGCGGGGATTTTACGCAGTCATTGATGGAACTCGGTGCGATCATTTGTTTGCCCAACGGCATGCCGAACTGCATGCTCTGCCCGCTCGCCGCTCTTTGCGAAGCCAACCGAAGCGGAAGACAAGCGGAACTTCCGATTAAAAGCAAAAAGACGCCCCGCAAAAAAGAACAGATGACCGTCTTTTTGCTGTTATGCGGGGACAAAATCGCCCTGCAAAAACGACCGCAAGGGGTTTTACTCGGCGGGTTATGGGAATTCCCGAACGCACCCGGGCATCTGACCGCGGAACAGGCAAAAGGGATTTTGGCGCAATGGAAAATCGCGGCCGCCTCGATTTCCGAGGGACCGCGCAAAAAGCATATTTTCACCCATATCGAATGGGAAATGACGAGTTATCTGGTTTCCTGCGAAACCACACCTGAGATTTTTACTTGGGTGACGAGGGAACAATTAACCAAAGACCTTGCCCTGCCCTCGGCGTTTCAGGGGTATTTAAACTCTATTTGACGTGAAACGCACCTCTGCCGAGATAGTTCGCGCTGTCGCCCAATTCCGCTTCGATTTTGAGCAGGCGGTTGTATTTCGCGGTGCGCTCGCCTCTGCTCGGTGCGCCGGTCTTGATAAAACCGCAGTTGGACGCGACGGCCAAATCTGCGATGGTGGCGTCCGAGGTCTCGCCCGAACGGTGGGAAACCACGGCGGTATAATTCGCCCGCTGCGCCATTTTGATGGCTTCGATGGTCTCGGACACGCTGCCGATCTGATTCAATTTGATCAAAATCGAATTGGCGCAGCCCGACTGAATACCCTTATCGAGCCGCTCGGTGTTGGTGACAAACAAGTCGTCGCCGACCAGCTGCACTTTTTTACCCAGCGTCGCGGTGATGTTCTTCCAGCCGTCCCAATCCTCCTCGTCGAGCGGGTCTTCGAGGGACAAAATTGGATATTTGCCGCAGAGGTCTTCCCAGTATTTGATTAATTCATCCGAAGTGTACTTTTTGCCGCTCTTGGGTTGCAAATAGCACCCGTCGCCTTTCCACTCGCTCGCGGCGGCGTCGATGGCCAGCACAAAATCCTTGCCCGGCGCATACCTGCAACTCTCAACAGCAGCCAAAATCAATTCAATCGCTTCTTTTTCGCTGCCGAGATTGGGTGCGAAACCGCCCTCGTCACCGACCGAAGTCGAAAGCCCCTTGCCTTTCAGCTCTTTGGCGAGCGCGTGAAAAACCTCGGCGCACTGCCGCAGGCCCTCTTTGAAACAGCATGCCCCGACCGGCATGACCATAAATTCCTGCACATCGATATTGTTGGCTGCGTGCGCGCCGCCGTTGAGGATGTTCATCATCGGCACGGGCAGCGTGTTTGCAAAAACCCCGCCCAAAAACCGGAACAACGGAATGCCCAACGCCTTTGCCGCTGCTTTAGCAGAAGCAATGGAGACGGCCAAAATCGCATTCGCGCCCAGCTTGCTCTTGTCTTTTGTGCCGTCGGCTTTCATCATCACCTTATCGAGCGCATAGGTATCCGCGGCGTCCATTCCGTAAAGCGTTTTATTGATGATCCCGTTGATATTTGCGACGGCTTTCAAGGTGCCCTTGCCGCCGTAGCGTTTTTTATCGCCGTCGCGCAGTTCAAGCGCTTCGAAGATGCCGGTAGAAGCGCCGCTCGGCACCGCGCCGACACCGACACTGCCGTCCTGCAAAGTCACTTCGGCCTCAACCGTCGGATTTCCTCGGGAATCAAGAATCTCCCGCCCGGTGATCTTTACTATTTTCAATGTGTCCATCTGAATTCCTCCTGTTCCAACACCCTAGTTTTCCGTCTGTTTGTATCAATTATACCACCTTTGTCTTGATTGTTCAATCTCTTATATAACCATCTGCGGCTTGAATGATCACCGTTACTATGATATAATGAAAACAGAGATACATCGCCGAAAAATTTAAAATCCATTTTGGATGGGAGGAATCGTCATGGAAATCAAAAACAATGCGGGGGCTCCCGATAACAAATACATCGCCGAAAGCGAACAAATTCCGAACGGCAGCATAGCAAAGAAGACATCCGGAAATGATTTGCGTATTTATGAGAATTTCGGCCTTTTTTTCAATGCCTCATCAATAGGCCTTATCATCACCGATATCAACGGAAAAATCATCGCTTTCAATAAATCGGTTCATGACATATTCGGATTCGATATTAAATCATATAAAAATACAAATATCACGGAATTATACACGGATTCGGCTGACCGAAAGCGTCTTTTAAATATGCTCGCGATTTCAACGACCATACGGGATTTTGAAGTTAAAATCAAACACAAGAACGGAACTTCACGAGCGGTCTTAGCCAATATTGACGCCATCCAGTGGCAGGGCGAACAAATGCTGCTGACTTCTTTATACGATATTACCCAGTATAAACAAGTTCAAGATGAATCCGAAAGAGATTATCAAGCGCTTTTCAACAACGTCCCGGTCGGCATTACTGTCACCGATCTTCCGGGAAATTTAGTTCTGTTCAACAATTCGGCCAGGGACCTCCTGAAGTATGACAATGAAACACTCAGCGATATCCGCGCGCAGGATTTTTACTATTCTCAAAATGACAGATATAAATTACTGAACATCACAAAAAAACTGGGCAGCGCACGGGATTTTGAGACGAGATTCCGATGCGCGGACGGCAGCGTTGTTTCCGTTCTGCTGAATACCGATATTATCGAATTCAACGATCAAAAAAATATGCTGCTGACGTCCATTCGCAATATCTCTAATCTTAAACATATTGAAGATGAGCTGGCCAAGGAACGCGACTTTTCCAATGCCATTCTGAGCATTGCCGCAACCCTGTTTGTTGTACTGGACCGCAACGGAAAAGTCACCAGATTTAATCATGCATGTGAAAAGCTCTCCGGCTACTCTTTTTCCGAAGTAAAAGAGACCTATCTGTGGGATATCCCTTTTATTGAGCCAAAAATCACCCGTGAGCAACTCAATAAACTGCTCGCCGGAGGATATGCAGGCGCTTACGAAACCAATTTTATCTCAAAATCAAATGAAAAGCATTTAATTTCATGGACATTTGCGGCAATGCCGGACAGTGAAGAGCATATCAAATACATCATTGCAACCGGTATTGACATCACAAAATCCAGACATGATGAGGAAGAACTGCATCAGGCTAACAGCCAACTGGCATCAAGGGTTTACGAACTTCAGGAACGAACCGAAGAGATGAATCTGTTGAATGAGATGGGCGAACAGCTTCAAATCTGTCAAAATACCGAAGAGGCCTGTGCGATCAGCGTTCAATATGTCAAACGAATTTGCCCGTCCAGCCACGGCGCTTTATACCTGATAAAAGATTCCGGTAATCTTGCCGAAGCCATACAAAAGTGGGGCGAACCTTCAAACACCCAGGAGATTTTTGCGCCTTTGAATTGCTGGGCCATTCGGCGCGGACGTCAGCATCTTGTTGACGACAACCATCCCGGACTGCTTTGCACGCACATTACGGGTCCGCAATCCGGCCGATATGTATGCATTCCTCTGCTGGCAAACGGTGAAACCATCGGAATACTGCATTTAAACGATTTCAGTAAGCCTATACAGGAATTATCAGCACCGAATGAGACCTGTAATGATCACAAATTCCAAATGGTCACCACCATCGCGGAACATACTGCGCTTGCTCTTTCGAATTTAAAATTGAAAGAAACACTCCGTCAGCAATCAATCCGCGATGCCCTTACGGGTTTGTTTAACAGGCGCTACATGGAGGAGTCTCTTGAAAGAGAACTGCGCCGAGCCATGCGTAACAATAAAACCGTGGGCGTGATCATGATCGATATAGACCATTTCAAGAACTTCAACGATGCTTTCGGACATGACGGCGGAGATGCTTTACTACGGGAACTGGGTGTATTATTGAAACAGGCTCTTCGCGGCGGAGATATTGTCTGCCGATACGGCGGCGAAGAGTTTGTGATGGTGCTGCCCGAAATCGCTTTGGAAGACGCCAAAAAACGCGCTGAAGAAGTGCGCCAGGGCATTAAAAATCTTTCGGTCTATCATCTCGGAAAGCCGCTTGACAAATGCACGGTCTCACTCGGGGTCGCTGTCTTTCCGGAAAACGGCAACACCGCCGAGACCATTTTGAAAGCGGCGGATAATGCCCTCTACCGGGCTAAAAATGAGGGACGTGACCGCGTCGTGGCCGCGGAAACGGCCTAATGAATATTGATCCAAACAAAGTTGTCAAGTTCCAAAATAAACTGCGACTCTTCGCTTGCGAACAGATAAAATGATTGCCGGTCGTCCGCTTTTTTAGAGCGGACGGGGCGGTCTTTTTAATTTGACCTAACTTTTATAAAGCTACTCGATTTTTCGTTACATTGTGCTGAAAATATGTTATAATTATAAAAGATTATCTTATGAAAGGCAGACGCATGGAGACGAAAAATCATTTTACGATGAAAGCCATTGCAAAAGAGCGTATCCCCTTTTTGATCGGCTGGATCATTATGTTTATTTGGCTTTATTCCTACTTTCTGCCCTTCGGGGGATTTCGCTTTGAAAGCGATCTTTATAACAATAAGGTCGGCAGCAACCTGATTTTCACAACTGTTTGGCTACTTTCCGGCGCGTTGTTCGCACTATTCATCAACGGAAAAAATTATTCACGCCTGACCTTGTACAGCGTTTCGATCGCTATTTTGGGATTCGTATCGCTGCGTTTCACAGCGGCGGGCATCATCTCCGACATGATTATGATTGTCAGCACCGTGGCAATCGGATATCTTTTCACCTCATACTGTTATGCATTTTTCATGATATTGAACAATGCCGAAAAATTTTACTCCATGCTGCTGGCGGTATTCATTCCTAAACTGTTTATGGTGATGAAACCCCTGTTGAACGATCCCGATATCGAAACAGACGGCTCTAATATCATCATTCTGATTTTATTGCTGATTTTATTCGGCTGCGCGTTTTTCAACCGTAATAGCACCGTTCCCATCCCGCCGAAAGAGGACCGGAAACCGCCTTCGAAGGCGTATACGCTGATGCTGCTGGTGTTCGCCGTGGTTGCTCTGAACGATGTGATCGCTCCCGCGATAATCAAAAGCATCCATGAAAAGCAGAATATTCCTTTTGAACCCTTCTATTTTACGGGGGTTATTTTGGGGATTATAATTATCGTTATCTTTCAAATTATCCGAAAAACAGAACTGTATCATATATTAAATCTCTCTTTTGCTTTTGCAGCGCTGGGTTTCGTGTCAAGCGCATTAAGCATTTCAAATACATTCTACGCCTTCGTTTCCTTCTTGTTTTTCGGTTTATCCTACACCCTGGGGTTTGTAAATATTTATTATCTGGCCGGTTTTATGGCAAAAAAATTCCGCAGCATCGTCTTTTACAGAACGGGAATCGTCCTCTCTTCCGCTTTTTATTTAACCGCTATCTTTACGACAAATTTGATCGAAAAACTGAGTCATGATTATTTTAACGACGTCATCGCTTTCTCCGCTTTCACTTCCGTCATAATTCTGATTACATTTTTATTTTCAACACCGTTTTTTATCAAACACCTGAGTTCTCGGGAATGGATGGATGATACATACAGAATCGATATCACCCATGAGACCCGTTTGGGCGCCAAATTGAAGGATTACAATTTATCTCCCCGCGAAATCGAGGCCTGCGAAAAGCTTTTAGATGGTTTTACCTTAAGACAAATCAGTGCGATCATGGGTATTTCTTTTTCCACCGTCAACACCTACTGCAACAGTATTTATAAAAAATTGAATATCAACAGCCGAACGGAATTACTCGTCATGTTTCAGGAATATAGTCAAAAATAGCCTCACAAAGCCGTTTTTACCCCTATCATTAATTTTAATGATAGGGGTTTTTCGATAGTTTTATCGACTTGAATTCCGTTCCATTGACGGTATGATAAAAATAATGATGTCAGGGGAAATAAAAAACACAAGCCCCCGACAAGTTTAATGAAACACATCGGAGGAAACTATATCATGAAAAGAATCACTCTTATCACCTTGATTCTGATGCTTGCGATCGCCCTTCTTTTATCGGGATGCAGCTTCGGAAAACCCCAAACTGAGGGCATTAAGACAAGCGAAGGCGAAATCCTTGTCGGAGAACAATTAGAATGGCCCGGCAGCAGCATGGGCGGATTAAGTAAACCCAATGCCACCATCACCAGTATCATCAAGGACAATGATACTGAAAACTGTACCGTGTCTTTTTCAGCCATGAGCAGTGAGACGGCAGCGCAATATATTGAGAATTTGAAGCAACAGGGCTATCTGGCAGTCATTGACGTCAGTGATACAGATGGGCTCTTTTATTCCGGAGCGAATGCTGCCGGCGTTTGTGTTTTGTTCACCTATACCAATTCTTCTCAGGAGGGTATTATCTCCTATACACCCAGTCAAGGGAGTGTTCCCTCTCAGGTAAGCACAGCCGGCCAGACAGGTGTGTCTTCCCAGGAAACCACATCGAATCAAACGGGCGTCACCGAATCGGTCGACAGCTCTTCCGAAGATGAAGTGCCTATTGATATGACAGACGTATCTCCGTGGCCGGATGGATTCCTCGACGGAGTGACGGAACTGGCGGGGAAAATCATGAATGTTTACAACCAGAATGATGAGAACATAACCGTTGAGCTTTTCTATGTGGAAAAATCCGATTTTGAGGCGTATGTCAGTACTCTGAAGCAAAACGGTTATACCGTCGACGTGGATGAAGGCAAAGATTCGTATTCATATGATTTCAGGGCATATAACGAAAACGGGGATTATGTAAACGCTTATATGTATTATGAAAGCAAAACCGCGACGGTCTATATGGAAAAAGCCGTAAACGAATAATAAGCACCCCCTTTCATATTTAAATGCAGGGCCTTTCACCTATCCGGCGAAAGGCCCTGCATTTATTATTTATGGCTCTTCCGTGGTATCTGTGAATTCGATCCAAACGGCGCCAGTTTCGCTTCCAATTCAACATTAACTTCGCCGGTTGATTGCTTAACCGTGGCTGTGCCCGATTTTTCAGTGCTTAAACCTGACTGTGTTTCTGTTGTACCTGTCTCAATCGTTTTGGCAGCCGGATTAACCCCCTGCGAAGATTCCGCAGAAGTTGAACTTGATTTCGCGTCAGCTTGTCCCGCATTATACATGGTCTCGACCGATTCCGAGTAATTCCCGGCGGCAGCGTTTTCTCTTGTATTTCTTGAAATGTCCTCGCCTTTAACCCCTGCGTTGTATGCGTCTACAAGATCGGTATGCCAAATTCTCCTATTTAAAAATAAAAGCAGGGCAAAAACCCTGCTTAAATTTATAAATATAAAATGTTATCTCGCTGTTTTATCTCACAATCATATTTTTTGCCACTTCATCTAATACTTGGAAATTATGAAGCAAATTATCAGGCTTACTACTCTCAAAACCATCAAAAACCGTTTGTGTTGTTAGATCGTCTATCCATATATCACCATTTTTTGTCTCAATAAAAATTCCGATAATTGATCTATCATAGGTTATTGTTGCCTTAATTTTATTATAGATACTTATTGGTAGTTTAAATTCAGAATGCGGTGCATTTACTATTTCAATTTGTCCAATTTTGCAATCCTTTCCCCATATACGATTTGCATACTCCGATATCAACTCAATATTTTTTTTAGCTTCATCATCCAACATACCAAAATCCTCCATCATATTTCAAATTTTCATTGCTTAAATTCATTCGTTTTTTAATATACTTCCATTCTTGAAATAAAAACGATTTTCTATTTTCTAATGCTAATGGATTATGTGAAAACCTTATTGTTTTGCCAATAGCAATCGCATCGTTTAATGCCGGAACATTAAAATAAAGGAAAATATCACTATCTGTTAAATTATATATTCGTTTTATTTCATTCCACACATTCCCCAAACTGAAATATGAAGAATTTTTACCTGCTCTTTTTATATAAGACGTCGGTCCACCATCATCATATCGCCCTAAAGTCATAGATTTTGAATCTGCCCCGGGATTTTTTATTGATTTTTCTCTTAGTTGCTTGAACTCCTCAACAGGAATTTTTCCTCCGACTTTACCATCAATTATTTTGAAGCCATCAATGGTATCTTCTGCATTCCCATTATATCCCTCGCCTTGCCGACTGTCAATCCCGTTTTTACCATTATGCCCCTTAACAATCGCCGCAGCAGCCATGATTCTCTTGACAGAGTCACGGTCGAAATCGTTGGAAATGGCGCTGTCTTTTCCGGTTCTGGCATATTCTTCTGCTGCCGCACGTTCTGATGAACTCAATTTGAATGGTGCCAGTTGATTTTCTAATTCCGCATTTACCTCAGCGTTTGATTGTTCGGTTGAAGTCGTGCCAGTTTGTTCGGTGGTTGAACCTGACTTTGTTTCTGCCGCACTTGTAACAACTGTTTCAGCAGCCGGATTAACCCCCTGCGAACCTTCAACAGAAGAACTCGCATTCGACACACCAGTGGTAACCGACCCTTTGCTCGCGTCGGCTTGTCCCGCATTATACATGGCCTCGACCGAATCTGTGTAGTTCCCGGCAGCAGCATTGTCTCTTGTGTCCCTCGATATGTCCTCACCGTTCCGCCCTGCGTTGTATGCGTCTACAAGGTCGGTATGCCCAATACCCTCTTCGGCAAGTCCCGGGTTTGTTTCGGCGATGTCGCTCAGCGCCTGCGCTCCGGCCTCTCCCGCAGTCGGGTCGGCTTTCGCGGCATTCCCCGTTTGTCCCGCTGCGGTGCCCTGCCCTGTCACGGTGCCGGTGGGGTTCTTTTGGTTGTTTTGATTTGTTTCGGTTTTCGCCCTGTTCTGCGAATCGGTATTCTCCGCGGTGTTTGTTCTCGCGGAGTTTTCCGTGCCGCTTCCAATTCTTTTCCCTTCCGTTTTGATTTCCTCGGCCGCTTTTTCCGAATTCGACAATACGTCCGGATTGGTCTTGCTCATCTCCTCCGACACCCACGAAACCTCAACCGCCGCTTCTTTTAATACCTTCTTCGCCCCGGCCTTATCCCCCGACGAATCGGCTTTATAGAAATCCGTCAGCTGATCCAAAACTTTCTTCATGGCGGGATCGCTGAAGTCAACGCTGCCCGACATGTTTTGTGCTTCATTCCAAAACATTTGGGCGCTCAGCGTCCCGAGTTCCAAATCGACGTTCGTTCCCGCCGCGCGCTTGCTCTCGATCTGTAGGGCGTATTCCACCACTGCCCTGTTGGACGACTGCTTCGCTTTTTCGAGCAGATTGCTCATGTCGCTGTCCGAAGAGGTGATTTTCCCTCCGATTGCCTTGAGTTTTTCCGTGGAGATGAAAGCGTCCGCGGATGCTTTCACGACATCTCCCGTGCTTAAAATCATACCGGTGAATCCGCCGACCAGCGCATCGTGCAGCGCGTCCTGAAGCAAGGTGTCGGACGCGTCGTATTTTCCGGTGGCAATAGATTCTATCAGCGGGCTGAGCAGCGTCTGCAAACCCTCTTCGACAAACTCCGAGCCGAACTGGATCGCATACGAACCGATCGCCGTCAGCACCGCCCGTCCGGCCGACGATTTTAAAAGAGTTTGAGAGACCTCCCCCAAACTCTTTCTCAACACGGTGGATACGGAATATTTCCCCGCCAATTTGCTGATACCGCCGAGAACCTGCTCCATTCCCACTTCCGAAGCCGTATTGATTACCGCGTAAACGTATGCTTCCGAGTCGGAATATCCGTTGAGTTTTGCTTGATTTAAGGAGTTTCCGAATATGCTTGTTGCAAATGTGGTAAGCGTGACCGCTTTCGTGACAACCGCTGGAACCCCCGCAAAGGACATGAGGGTTGAAACAATAACCGGAACCGCATTATTCCCCACGCCGTATGTGGCGTCAAACCAAAATTCCTCTTTTTCGCTCATGCCTTCTTTGATCATCAAAAAAACAGACAACTCCTGTATAATTGGGGGTTGCCTATATTTCTTACAATTAATAGTTAATCCTGATAAGGATTTTTTTCAAGATTTCAATTAATTCTGATTTAGCTAATTTTTCATATTCTTTTCCTATCGTATTTAAATATTGTAATTCTTTTGAGAAGATTATTCTTCTTGAATCTTGATTTTCAGCTTGTCCGGCGTTGTACATCTAAAATACTAACTTCATATAAAAAATAAGCAGGGATTTTACCCTGCTATGGAAATAGATAATAACAATAATTTATTTATTAAACAGATATTCTATAAAACCATCGAAATCATTAGCGATTTCTTTAACTTCGTCGTCATCCATCCCGATAAAAGGAACTTCAATAAATTTTCCGTTTTTATTTATTCCATATGCTGTATCACCGCCATCAGAACCTATTAAAACAATATTTGATAAAAATTCGTCGACTGAATAATCGTTATTTGATTCTTCTATATTCTCAAAAGGCCACAATTGTAAATATGAATTTTCCCCAATACTTCCATTTAAGCCATGATAAAGGCTTAAAAACTCTTTATAACTTTCCGGAAGAATACTTGTTATTCCAATAAATTTTAAATTTTTAACTGCTTTCTTAGTTATTTTTTCGATGATCTCCTTAGTATTATCTTTCATTATTTGTCATTCCCTTCCTTGCTTTTAATATTCTGTTCCAATAGGTTGTATATTTTGCATGTTCTTTTGGAGTGAGGATTATTTTATTATTAATATCAATTGGGCTTCCACCGAATTTTACTGGATGTACTTCATGTATTTGTAAACCATCATATTGACTGTTATTCTTATGTAATTCTAAATTTGCGGCATTAGCTTGCTTTCTTGCTTCTATATATTCATCTCCATATATTATTCTAAAAGGTCCAAAAGGTTTATTTTCACTTGGGTATCCATCCCAGTCATCAATGTAGAAAAACTCCCCCTCCTTTTGTGATTCACCATTCCCATTATACCTCTCGCCCTGCCGACTGTCAATCCCGTTTTGGCCATTGTATTCCTTAATGATCTTCGCGGCATCCATGATTCGCTTAACAGAGTCACGGGCGAAATCGTTGGAAATGGCGCTGTCTTTTCCGGTTCTGGCATATTCCTCTGCGGCTGCTCGTTCTTCCGAACTCAATTTAAACGGTTCCAGTTTAGATTCCAGCTCAGCGTTAACCTCACCGGTTGATTGCTTAGTTGTGGTTGCGCCCGATTTTTCGGTGCTTAAACCTGACTTTATTTCTGTTGTACCTGTCTCAACCGTTTTGGCAGCTGGATTTACCTCCCGTGAACCTTCCGCAGAAGTTGCTCCTGTTTTGGCGTCCTCCAGCCCCGCATTATACATGGCCTCCACCGAATCTGTGTAATTCCCCGCAGAGGCATTCTCCTGTGCCTCTTGCTATTGCGTTAACAATGGAGGTAACACCCATTTTATGCGAACCCGCAGAATATATTAACATAAAAATAAAGTAAGGCGATTAGCCCTACTTTAAAATGATATATTTAAAACTATACTTTTTTATAATTTATACATTGAATTGCAACTAATTCATCTTCAAAAACATAGAATGAACAATTCGATGAATAATATTTTTTATTGGGCACTTTGTGTTTATTAAAAATAAGTATTAGCTGTGAATGATCGAATGAAATCTCAATAGGTTTTTCTTCAAGACTTATTTCAATTTTTGGTACTCCTTTAAAAATTTCTATGTTACTTCTTAAATTATTTTCTTTTGTTTCTACTGGGAATATGCATTCAATTTCACACGGTATTTTATTTTTGTCAATCCAAACCATACAACCCGTTGATTCTCTAAAAGGAATGCAGTCATCATTCATAGAACTAGATTCAATATTAAGAACCCTTGCAGATTGATCATATGTTGTTGAAAGATCCACTTCATCGGTTGAATATCCAATCACTTTAATCATGTTTTTCTCTCCTTATTTATTAAAACCAGCAGGCCATATGCCTACAATTTCATTAGTCAATGGATTTACGAAAACTGTTGTACCTGTTTTGGGATTGATATATTGAATACTACCAGGCGTTCCGGGAATTGGTTCGGTTTTTAATGCATCAATTATATCAGCAGGCATTATATCTTTTCTGCCAGATTTAAACATACTATTATAAGCATGTTCATTAAGTTTAAATTTCACCCCATCAACATCTATTCCTTCATTACGTATCTTATCAAAAGCAAATCTTCTTGTGGCTCTTATATTGGGATCACCATTTGCATTATAAATAGGATTACTGCCTGAAGAATCTTGACTATTATTATATCCCTCGCTTTTCCGGATGTCAACGCCATTTTTACTCTTGAACTCCTTAATAACCTCAGCGCCTTGCAGAATCTTTTGAACTGTCGCCTTATCAAAGTTGCCCGGAATCTGATTTAAATCCCCAGTCTTTGCTACCTTATCAGCGACCGCTCGCTGTTCATTTGTAAATCCGAACGATGCCAGTTTTTGTTCAAGCTCTGTGTTCACTTCACTGCCAGATTTTTCGGTTGTCGTTGTTCCCGATTGCTCTGTTTTTACAGTACTCGCTAGTTCGAAATTTTTACTGGTTTCAGTTTCAGATATGTTTGTGTTGCCCATCTCAGCAGCCGGATTAATCCCCTGCAAACTTTCCGCAGAAGCAGACCCCAAATCCGACACACCGGTGTCCACCGACCCCGTTTTCGCGTCAGCTTGTCCCGCATTATACATGGCCTCGACCGATTCCGAGTAGTTTCCCGCAGCAGCGTTTTCTCTGGTAGTCCTCGAAATGTCCTCACCGTTCAAACCTGCGTTGTATGCGTCTACAAGGTCGGTATGCCCAACCCCCATTCTCAGATAAAAATAAATATCCCCCGGTAAAACCGGGGGTTTTTCATAGACGGGCAAAGCCCT